>NZ_JBWKYJ010000006.1:0-123962 GCF_059423685.1 Acidovorax sp. GW460-11-11-14-LB4
CTGGCCAAGAGCCTGGATTTGGAGGTGGTGGCGGAGGGGGTGGAGACGACGGGGCAGCTGTCGTTCCTGAGGCTGCACGGGTGCGAGGGGTTCCAGGGGTATCTGTTTGGAAGGCCTGGGCCGGCGGAGGCTATCGATGCATTGCTGTATCCCGCTGGTTGACGGTACGTCTGCGGTGTGGCTGGCCTGCGTGGCAAGGGCGTAGGCATGTGGTTTGACAAGCTTGTGGACCGTAACGCTCCCGGCATCCGTGGCCTGGTGGTGGTGGTGGCCCTGGCATTGATCGGCGCGGTGCTGGTGGTGCAGGGTGCACAGCACTGGCGAGCGGGCGAGCGGGCGACCGAGCGTTCACGCGTGTTGCACCAGACGGCAGATGCCCTGCAAGCCCAGACCACTGGCGGCTCCATGCTCGGGGCGGTATCGCTGATGGGCCTGAGCGAGCCTTTGCTCAAGGACATGGCGCTGGGCCGTTTGCCCCCTGACCACCCCGAGGCACTGTCCCGCCTGGCCGTGGCGCGCGGGCGCTTTCTGGTGCAAGGCGTGTACGTAATGTCTGCCGATGGCACCGTGGTAGCGCACGAGACGCCTGGCGAACGATCCACGGGGCTGAACCTTGCATTCCGCCCGTACTTCCAGCAGGCCATCCAGGGCGCCAACAGTGTGTATGCCGCCATTGGCAGCAATACCCAAGAGCGTGGGCTGTACTACGCAGCGCCACTCTATGAAAGCGACACGCCATCGAGCAACATCATCGGTGTGGTGATGTTCAAGGTGGGTTTTGAGCCGGTGGACCTGCTGCTCAAGCGCGCGGGCCTGCCCATGGTGCTGCTATCGCCGCAGGGCGTGGCGTTTGCCGCCACGCGCCCCGAATGGCAGTTCGCGGTAGCGCCGCCGCTCACGCAGGCGCGTATCGATGCCATCCGCGCCACACGCCAGTTCGGCCGGCATTTCGACAATGGCGTGGCTTCAGCGTTGCCCTTTGCGGCCGATACCGGAGATGTCCAGATCAACGGCGTGACCTACGCTGTCGAACGCCGGGCCATTGACTGGCACGACCCGGGGGGCGAGTGGCAGCTGGTGGCGCTGGACGATATCAGCGCCTTGATGTCGTCGACGCAGCGCGCGCGCATTGGGGCGGTGGCCTTTGTGCTGCTGTGCCTTCTGGGCCTGCTGCTGCTGGACTTGCTGCGCAGCCGTGCCCGGGTGGCCAGTGCACTGGAGCGGTTCAGGGTGCTGGGTACGGCGCTGGAGAGCAGCCCGGTGTCCGTGGTCATCACCGATGGCGACGGCCGCATCGACTGGGTCAACCCCCAGTACGAGCGCAACACGGGCTATTCGCTGGACGAGGTGCGTGGCAAAAAGCCATCGCTGGTGGCCAGCGGACAAACGCCCGCGCAGACCTACCAGCTGATGTGGTCCGCGCTGCTGTCGGGCAAGTCCTGGCAGGGCCAGTTCGTCAACCGGCGCAAGGACGGGAGCATCTACCACGACGAGGCCACGCTATCGCCCGTGTTTGATGGGCGAGGCAAGCGCATCGGCATCGTGGGCCTTCACGAGGACGTGTCCGAACGCATCCAGGCGCAAAAGGAGCTGGAGCGTCGCGAACGCCTGCTCAACGAACTGCTGGAACAGCAAACCGCCATCTTCGACAACGCACCGCCCATCGTGATGGTGTGCGACGGACAGTTCCGCCAGTTCAACCCGGCGTTTGTGGATCTCATGGGCGGCACCGCATCACAGCTGCTGGGTCTGGGGGTGTCGGTGCTGTTTGGCGGGACGGGCCATGCCGACCTGTTCACTGCCCGCGTCACGCCGGCACTGGCCTCGGGCCAGGCCTTGCGCGAGACCGCTACCCTGTGCAGGCTGGATGGCAGCCAGTTCGAGGCGCGCCTGGCGGGCCGCAGCGTCAAGATGGACGACTTCGGCACCGCCTCGATCTGGGTCATTGAAGATGTCAGCGAGCAGCGGCGTGCCGAGCGTGTGATCCAGCAGGCCCAGGAACGCCTGGAGCTGGCGCAGGAAGCGGGCAAGATCGGGGTGTTCGACCTGAACCTGGTCACCGGCGAGATCCTCTGGTCGGACAAGCTGGCCCAGATGATGGGCCTGCCCCCTGGAACCCAGCCTGATGGGCGCGACTTCTGGCTCAACTGCCTGCACCCGGAAGACCGCGACCAGGCAAGCGCTTATTTCGACAGCTGCCTTGCAGGCACCGAGGACTACCTGCGCGACTCCTGGCGCATCGTGCGCCCCGATGGCGAGGTGCGCTGGTTTCTGGAGGCCGCGCGCATCTTCCGCAACGCCCAGGGCCAGCCGGTGCGGGTGGTGGGCGTCAATGTGGACATCCACGACCAGAAGCTCCTGGAGGAGCAGGTGGCCGGGCAGCTCGATTTCCAGCAGGCGTTGATCGACGCCATCCCGGTGCCCCTTTTCTATAAGGGCGCGGACGGGCGCTACATCGGCGTGAACCGCGCTTATGAGCACGCCTTTGGCGTTTCGCGCGAGGCGCTCATCGGCAAGACGGTGATGGATCTGGACTATCTGCCGCAGGAGACCCGCACGCGCTTCGAGCAGGACGCGATACAGGCCATGGAGGGCGAGCGCAAGGTTCACCGCGAGGTCGATTTGCCTTATGCCGACGGCGAGCTGCACCACACGCTGTTCTGGCTGCATGGCTTTGCGCGCCCCGATGGCACACCCGGCGGCACCATTGGTACGTTCGTGGACATCACCGACCGCCAGCGTGCTGAACAGGAGCTGCGCCGTGCCAAGGAGTTGGCCGAGGAGTCCACCGCGCTCAAGTCCAACTTCCTGGCCAACATGAGCCACGAGATCCGTACGCCCATGAACGCGATCATCGGCATGTCGCACCTGGCACTCAAGTCGGGCCTGAGTCCACGCCAGCACGATTACGTGAGCAAGATCCAGCAGGCAGGCCAGCACCTGCTGGGGGTCATCAACGACATCCTGGACTTCTCCAAGATCGAGGCGGGCAAGCTGGTGGTGGAGCGTCAGCCGTTCCTGCTCGATCGCATGCTGGAGAGCGTGTCCGATGTGGTGGGCTACAAGGCCGGTGCCAAGGGGCTGGAGCTGGTCTGCGATGTAGCCAGCGATGTGCCCCCTAACCTCGTGGGCGATGCGCTGCGTCTGGGCCAGATCCTCATCAACTACGCCAACAACGCCATCAAGTTCACCGAATCCGGAGAGATCAGCATTGCCGTGCGCTTGCTGGAGGAGATGGGCAACCAGGTCCGGCTGCGTTTCGAGGTGCGCGACACCGGCATCGGGCTCACGGACGAGCAGATGGGGCGCTTGTTCCAGAGCTTCCAGCAAGCCGACACCTCGACCACGCGCCGTTATGGTGGCACGGGCCTGGGGCTGGCGATCTGCAAGAGCCTGGCAGAGCTGATGGGCGGAGAGGTGGGCGTGGAGAGCCGTTTCGGCAAGGGCTCCACCTTCTGGGTGTCGGTGCCGCTGGAGCGTGGTGCAGCGGCGCGTGTGCTGCTACCTCCGCCCGACCTGCGGGGCACCCGGGTGCTGGTGGTGGACGACAACCATACCGCTGCCACGGTGCTGTCCGACATGCTGCAGGCGATGGGCTTTGTGGTGGAGCAGGCGCATTCGGGGCTGGAGGCGCTGGACCGGCTGCGCGAGTCCATGGCACAGCACCAGCCGTTTGGCCTGTTGCTGCTGGACTGGCACATGCCAGGCATGGACGGCGTGGAGCTGGCGGGCCACATTCGCAGCCTGGGCATGCCCAAGGTGCCGCAGATGCTGATGGTCACGGCCTACGGGCGCGAAGACGTGATGCGGGCCGCGCGTGCGCAGGGCATCGAAACCGTGCTCATCAAGCCCGTGAATGCCTCGCTGCTGTTCGACACCCTGATGCAGCCGCTGGAGGCATCGGGCACGGAGGGGCGCCGTGCGGCCACTCCCGCCCCCGCTGCCGACGAGCTGCCGCTGGACATCCGGGGCGCCAGCGTGCTGCTGGTCGAGGACAACGAACTCAACCAGATGGTGGCCATGGAGCTGCTGCTGGACGCGGGCTTTGCCGTCGACGTGGCCGAGAACGGGCAGATCGCCATCGACCATATCGAGCGCAAGCATTACGACGCCGTGCTGATGGACATGCAGATGCCCATCATGGATGGCGAGACGGCCACACGACTGCTGCGCGGCAACCCGCGCTACGCGCAGTTGCCCATCATCGCCATGACGGCCAACGCCATGGAGGCGGACCGCCAGCGCTGCTTTGCGGCGGGCATGAACGACCATGTTGCCAAACCCATCGAACCTGCAGCCCTGTGGGCCGCGCTGGCGCGCTGGATCCGCCCCCGCCAGGGTCTCGGTGCGGCGGTTGTGCCCGCTCGCAGCAGTGCGGCTCCAGTGGCCGCGCCGGTAGCGGCCACCAGTGCTGCGGCCGTAGGGTGGCTGCCGGTGGATGTCCCTGATCTGCCGGGGCTGGACACCCAACTGGGCCTGCAGCGTGCGCTGGGCAAGACAGGGTTGTACGCCGAGATGCTGCGCCGCTTTGTGCAAGGGCAGGCTCCGGTGTTGCCGGAGCTGCAGCGTGCGCTGGCGGTGCACGATGTCGCACTGGCCGAGCGCCTGGCCCACACGCTGCGGTCGGTGGCAGCCAACATTGGCGCACAGGCCGTGTCGGACCGCGCACAGGCGCTGGAGCACGCGCTGCGCTTTCGCCATGGCAACGAGGCCATCGTGCCGCTGCTGGCTGAGCTGCGGGCTGCGCTGCAGCCCTTGCTGCACGGGCTGCAGGACTGGGTGCTGCAGGCCGTGCAAGCGGGAACGACACCTGAATCAGGTTTGGCGCCCACTGCGAGGGCGCCGGGGGCCGGCATGACGCCCGCCGAGGCAGGGCAGCACTTGCGCCACCTGCTGGAGCAGGACGATCCTGCAGCCACTGAATTTTTCCAACACAATGGTGTGGTGCTCAAGGCGGCGCTGGGCAGCGCCTTCCAGGTCGTTGAAAAGCACACCCTGAATTTCGATTTCGAGCAGGCGCTGGAAGCCCTGGCTGCGGTGCCAGGCTCCGAATCCCCGGCCCTCGAAACCCCCTGAACGGCATTCACGCAGGACATTTGCATGGACAACGCGCCTTTTGCCTCCAGCCCGGCGACCTTGGTTGACAAGCCGATTGCCACCGTGCTCGTGGTGGACGACACGCCCGAGAACCTCACGCTCATGGGCAGTCTGCTGCGCGAGCACTATGTGGTGAAGGTGGCCAACCATGGGGAGAAGGCCCTCAAAATTGCCCAGTCGGCCACGCCGCCCGATCTGATCCTGCTGGACATCATGATGCCCGAGGTGGATGGCTACGAGGTCTGTCGTCGCCTCAAGGAGGCGCCTGCCACCCGCGACATCCCGGTGATCTTCCTGACGGCGCGTTCCGACACCGACGACGAGCGCATGGGACTGGCCCTGGGTGCTGTGGACTACATCACCAAACCCATCAGTCCGCCGATCCTGCTCGCGCGCGTCAACACGCACCTGGCGCTCAAGGCCACCGCCGATTTTCTGCGCGACAAAAGCGCCTACCTGGAACGGGAGGTCGCCATGCGCACGCTGGAGGTGCAGGCCATCCAGGACGTGACCATCATGGCCATGACCTCCCTGGCCGAAACGCGCGACAACGAGACGGGCAACCACATCCGCCGCACCCAGCTGTACGTGAAGACCCTGGCCGAACGCCTGCGCCACCACCCGCGTTTTGAGCATGTGCTGAACGACCGCATGATCGAGCTGCTGTACAAGTCGGCCCCGTTGCACGACATCGGCAAGATCGGCATCCCCGACAGCATTCTGCTCAAGCCCGGCAAGCTCACGGTGGAGGAGTTCGAGGTGATGAAGACCCACACCACACTGGGCCGCAATGCCATTGACGAGGCCGAGCGGCGCCTGGGCATGCGCGTGGCCTTTTTGAGCGTGTCCAAGGAGATCGCCTACAGCCACCAGGAGAAGTGGGACGGCTCTGGCTACCCGCAGGGCCTGGCGGGCGACGCCATCCCGGTGTCGGCGCGCCTGATGGCGGTGGCCGACGTGTACGACGCGCTCATCAGCAAACGCGTGTACAAGCCTGCGTTTTCGCACGACCAGGCCTGTAACACCATCGTGCGGGGCAAGGGCACGCACTTTGACCCCGACATGGTGGACGCGTTTGTGGACATTGCAGAAGACTTCCGCAGCATCGCGCAGAAGTATCCTGACCCGGTGTAGCGGACAACCCCCTGAGCGACTTCGTCGCTTCCCCCTTCTCTCGCATTGCTGCGCAATGCGGGAAGGGGAACGCAGCCAGCACGGCGGGGCGGCCCTTACGCGGCTGCCCTCGTGTATGCCCCGCCCGCTGAACGGTCCAGCTACGAGACCCGCCTAGGGCACATCGTGCCCAGGCTTCATGGCTGCGTGCGGGAATGGGTTTAGAACGGCGCGTCTTCGCCCTTGGCGGTGTCGGCCTTCGGGGCGGCTGGTTCTGCTGCTTCCGCGCCTTCATTAGTGTCTTGGGTGTCGGTGGCAGGCGCATCCGCCGCAGCCGCCTGGCGCACGGCCGCCTTGTCGCCAGCACTCGCAAACTTGCTGTACTTGCCCAGGATGGGCACCAGCTGGCCGTAGATGCGGGGGTTGCCTGCCAGGCATTCCCGCTGCTCCAGAAATTCAGCCTCGCCCGTGAAGTTGCCCACCAGGCCGCCGGCCTCGGTCACCAGCAGCGAGCCCGCTGCCACGTCCCAGATCGACAGACCCGTTTCAAAGAAGCCGTCGGTGAAGCCCGCAGCCACGTAGGCCAGGTCCAACGCAGCGGCGCCGGGGCGGCGCAGGCCGGCGGTGCGCTGCATCACGTCGGCCATCATGTTCAGGTAGCTCTTGAAGTTGTCGCCCGGGCGGAAGGGGAAGCCGGTGGAGATCAGGCAGTCCTTGAGCTGGGTGCGCTTGGAGACGCGGATGCGGCGCTCGTTCAGGTAGGCGCCGCGGCCCTTGGTGGCGGTGAACAGGTCGTTGCGGGTGGGGTCGTACACGACGGCCTGCTCGACCTTGCCCTTGACGGCCAGCGCGATGCTCACGCAGTACACGGGAAAGCCGTGGATGAAGTTGGTGGTGCCGTCCAGCGGGTCGATGATCCAGACAAATTCCGAATCCTTGGCGCCGTATTCCTTGCCCGACTCTTCAGCCAGGATGCCGTGGCCGGGGTAGGCCGTCAGCAGCGTCTCGATGATGATCTTTTCGGAGGCGTGATCCACCTCAGTCACAAAGTCGTTGATCTGCTTTTGCGAGATCCGCACCGATTCCACGTCCAGGGCCGCGCGGTTGATGATGGCGCCGGCGGCGCGTGCGGCCTTGATGGCCACGTTGAGCATGGGGTGCAGATTGGACGACATAAATTGTGGTGGTTGGCAGCGCGCGGCCAAGATGGCGCGGGCGTCTGCGTACAGGATGAGCGGGGAGGTCCGACCCGTCCCGGCGATGCGGGCGGCGACAATAGAGGGCGGGATTTTACCCGCAGTGCCCTTTTTTGCCTAACTGGCCGCTTTCCCCCTCTCGCTCCGCCTGTCCATGAAGACCCGTTTTGTCCTGATCAACACCAGCCACGCCGGCAATGTGGGCGCCGCCGCCCGTGCCATGAAAACCATGGGGTTTGACGACCTGGTGCTGGTCGCTCCGCGCTGGGCTAACGTGCTCAGGCGCGAGGAAACCATCCAGCGCGCCAGCGGCGCCCTCGATGTGCTGAACAACGCACGCATCGTCGCCACGCTGGACGAGGCGCTCGACGGTATCAGCCACCTGTGCGCCACGGCCATGACGCCACGCGATTTTGGCCCCCCCACAGCAGCGCCGCGTGCGCACTTTGAAGCGCTATTAAAAAGTGAGCTACTCAGGTATGAAACACTAGCGCAAGAGGCCAAAAACCCTAAAAATGCAGCCGACGACACCGCTGCAGACCCGAGTGCGGCCCCGCAGGCCGGTGTGGCCTTTCTCTTTGGCTCGGAGCGGTTTGGCATGACCAACGAGGATGTGTACCGCTGCCACGTGGCGCTGTCGATTCCCACCAACCCCGGCTTCGGCTCACTCAACCTGGGTGCGGCCATCCAGGTGATCGCCTACGAATGGCGCCAGGCGCTGGGCGGCTTTGCGGTGCAGGACGCCACCCCGCCGCGTGCGTTGGCCGACGCTGCCCAGGTGGCGGGCATGCTGGGCCACTGGGAGCAGGCGCTCACATCCATCGGTTTCCTGGACCCGGCGGCGCCCAAGAAGCTCATGCCCCGCCTTAACCAGCTTTTCAACCGCGCGCAGCTCAGCCCCGAGGAAATCCACATCTTGAGAGGTGTCGCCAAAGCCATGATCGAGACGGCGCAGGCGAAACGATAGACTGTGCAGCCCATTTACAAATAACCATAACAACCAATGCTCGCCCGCTTGCGCTCCGATATCCAGTGCATCCTCGACCGCGATCCTGCCGCGCGCAGCACGTGGGAGGTGATCACCTGTTATCCGGGCCTGCATGCGATCTGGCTGCACCGCCCCGCGCACTGGTGCTGGCACCACGGCCTGAAGTGGCTGGGGCGCTTCATCTCGCACTTTGCGCGCTGGTTCACCGGCATCGAGATCCATCCCGGCGCCAAGATCGGGGAGCGTGTGTTCTTCGACCACGCCATGGGTGTGGTGGTGGGCGAAACCGCCGAGATCGGCGATGGCTGCACCATCTACCAGGGCGTGACCCTGGGCGGTACCTCGCTCTACAAGGGCACCAAGCGCCACCCCACGCTGGGCAAAGATGTGGTGGTGAGTGCCGGCGCCAAGGTGCTGGGCGGCTTTGAAGTGGGCGACGGCGCCAAGATCGGCAGCAATGCCGTGGTCATCAAACCCGTGCCCGCTGGCGCCACGGCCGTGGGCATCCCGGCACGCATCATCCCGTCCAAGGAAGGCCAGAGCGCCGACGTGACCGAACCCCAGCCATCGCGCAAATTCACCGCCTACGGCATCACGCAGGAGGACGATCCGCTCTCGCAGGCCATGCGTGGGTTGATCGACAATGCTTCATCGCAAGAGCACCAGATCGCGCTCTTGTGGCAGGCGATCGAAAAGCTCTCTGCCTCCAACCTGCAGGCCAAGGACTGTGTGCCCTGTGACGCGGCGATCAAGGAGCAGTTTGAGGCGGGCAAGCTCAACGAGCTGGTGGGCAAGTAGGCTTCCTGCCGTTGCGTGGGGGCACTGCGGGCTCAGTGCTTGCCAGGCTTGCTGCTCTTCTTTTCGTAGAAAGCCACGATGGGCGGATCAAACTTTGCGTGGTCCAGTTGCCACAGCCCCAGCGGTCCGTGCATCAGCGGAATGCGGTGTTCGCTGCCATCGGGCCATTGCTCCCAATAGTCCCGCATGCGCGGAAACTTCAGTGGCGGCAGGCCCTGCGCGGTGTCGATGGGCTCCAGCCGATAGGTGCCCGACAGGCGGTATGCGTGGTCTTCTGACACCGAGCCTGCCAGCATTTGGTCTACCCGCTTGAGCACGGGCAGGGCAGCCCCGGCCGATACGGCGCCCAGCATCAGGGCCAGCGCCATCGATTCGCGCGAGGGGATGCGCCCTGCAGCGAAGAAGCGGTAGCACAGTGCCACCAACGCTGCGATGCCCACCGACGCCACCAGCCAGGTCAGGGGCGAGCGCAGGATGCTGAAGAGCTGCGCATCCGTCAGCTCGTAGCCGGAGAACACAAAGCTGTCGAGCAGCGCAAACAGCATCAGGCCCAGGAACAGGACCGTCGCGCCCAGGCTGCGAGGGTTCTTCTCCAGTGCGAAATCGTGTGTGTTCTCTTCGTCCAGCGGATAGTCGGGAAACGCCGAGCGGAAGATGTCGCACAAGGCCTCGCGCGACGGCCCGGCGCTCCAGCCGGTATCGGCGGTGAACAGCACCTGGCCTTTGGGGGTGTCCAGCCGAGCCCAGTGAATGTTGCCCGTCTTGATGGATTGGTTGCCCAGCCACTCGACCTTCAGCCCCGATTTGGGCACCAACGACTCGAAAGCCTTGCCCGTCTTGGCCCAATGCCCCCGGATGCGGAATGCTTCTCCATCGTCGATCAGCACGCCCTTGGCTTCGAAAGCCATAAGCCGCATCCAGCGTCCAAAAAATGCGGGGCGGGCCAGGTTGATGCGCCAGTAGTGCCGGCCCTTGAGGTCCTTCACCAAAGCATCCTGGCGCTGTTTCATGGCGCGTATGCGCTCATACATCCACAAGGCCAGGGCGACTATCAGCAGATGGGGGAGGGCGAAGGCAAGGTACTTCATCGTCTGTGTGATGGGCGATGGGGGGAGCGTTCGCCCGTGGGCCAGCGCTGGCCCGCAGGCGGTTCAGGCGGTCTTGGGCCGGACAGCGTTCTTGGGCCGGAACGCCTTGCAGACCTCATCCCGCGTTTCCAGGTACGGCCCACCGATCAGGTCTACGCAGTAAGGCACGGCGGCGAAGATGCCCGGCACGATCTGCTGGCCATTGGCGTCCTTCAGCCCCTCCAGCGTCTCGGCAATCGCCTTCGGCTGACCAGGCAGATTAATGATCAGGCTCTGGTCTCGGATCACAGCGACCTGACGCGAGAGGATGGCGGTGGGCACAAACTTCAAGCTGATCTGGCGCATCTGCTCGCCAAAGCCCGGCATCTCCTTGTGCGCCACGGCCAGCGTGGCCTCGGGCGTCACGTCGCGCAGCGCAGGGCCGGTGCCGCCAGTCGTCAACACCAGGCTGCAGCCTGCGTTGACCAGTTCGATCAGCGTGGCGCTAATGCCGGCTTGCTCGTCGGGGATCAGACGCGACTCGAAGGTGATGGGGTTATACAGCGCACGCGTCAGCCAGTCCTGCAAGGCAGGCAGGCCCTTGTCTTCATAGACGCCGCTGCTGGCGCGGTCGCTGATGGAGACGATGCCGATCTTGACGGCGTCGTGGACGGCTTCACTCATCGTCGTTGTCCTCGTCGGTGTCGCTGGCATCTGCCGTGCCGGTGCCGCCCAGGTGCTCGCGCACCAGTTGGAACAGCTCGCGGTATGCCCGGCCCTTGCGGGGCGCCAGGCCTTGCGAGACTTGGACGTTGGCCTCCTTGCCCGCAGGCTGCGCATCTTTGCGGGCCTGGCGGATCAGCGCGCGCAGCTGCTGGGTGTCGGTGTCGGGGTGCTCGGCCATCCACGCGGCCAGCGTGTCGTCGTCGGCAATCAGGCGGTCGCGCCATTGCTCGGCCAGATGCAGTTGCAGCTTTTCGGTGGCAGAGCCCTTGTGCTGCTCTTCCAGCGCCTGGCGGGCGGCCTGCACCAGTTCGGGCTCCAGCTTGCGCATGAGCTTGCCCACATACTGCATCTGGCGGCGCTTGCCTTCAAAGTTGGTGATGCGCTTGGCCTCGGCCAGCGCCTCCACCAGTTTGTCGGGCAGGCCCACGGCGTCGAACAGGTCGGCGCGCAGGTTCAAAAGCTCCTTGCCCAGGTCCTGCAGTTCGTCGCTCTCGCGCTTGAGATCGGTGCGGCTGGCATCGGGCGTGCCTTTGAGTTCGGCCTTGAGCTGAATGTCCAGTTCGCTGCCTTCGGCAACGAACTGGCCTCGCACAAAGTAGCCTTTTTTGGGTTTGCGTGACATGGGGTGGGGGCAAAGAGAGGCGGGCGCAGGGTGCGCCGCAGTGGCAAGTATCATAGCTGCCGCTATGAACAAACCCTCCAACCGCGCCCCGCGCACCCCCGGCGCGCTGGCTGCTGTGCCCGCAGCTGCCACCTCCCGCACCCCTGACAGCGGCTTCAGCTACAGCCGCCCGTTTTTTGAAGACCTGGTGGACCGCGCCCTGGCCCATGCCAAAAAGCTCGGTGCGACCGACGCGGGCGCCGAGGCGTCCGAGGGCTGTGGCCTGTCGGTCAGCGTGCGCAAGGGTGAGCTGGAGAACGTGGAGCGTAACCGTGACAAGTCGCTGGGCGTGACGGTCTACATCGGCCACCGCCGAGGCAACGCCAGCACGTCGGACTTTTCTACCAAGGCCATCGAGCAGACCGTGCAAGCGGCCTATGACATCGCCCGTTTCACGGCCGAAGACCCCGTGGCTGGCCTGCCCGACGCCGACGATATCGCGCCCCAGGAGACGCACCGCGACCTGCAACTCTTCCACCCCTGGGCCATCACCAGCGAAGAAGCCGCAGAGATGGCCAAGGCCTGCGAGGCCGCGGCTTTCAAGACGCATCGCCGCATCACCAACAGCGAAGGTGCTGGCGTGTCGGCCCAGCAAAGCCATTTCTTCAGCGCTCACACACGCGGCTTTCGCGGTGGCTATGCCAGCTCGCGCCACAGTTTCTCGGTGGCCCCCATCGCCTCGTTGCCCGGCAAGAACGCCGAAATGCAGCGCGACGCCTGGTACAGCTCGATGCGCAACGCAGCCGACCTGGCCTCGCCCGAGGCCGTGGGCCGCTACGCCGCGCAGCGTGCGCTGAGCCGCCTGGGCAGCCGCAAGATCCCTACCACGCAATGCCCCGTGCTGTTTGAATCGACCCTGGCCGCTGGCCTGCTGGGCGGTTTTGTGCAGGCCATCAGTGGCGGCTCGCTGTACCGCAAGAGCAGCTTCTTGCTCGACTCGCTGGGCAAGATGGTTTTTCCCAAGCACATCGACATCCTGGAAGACCCCTTCATCCTGGGTGGCAAAGGCAGCTCGCCGTTTGACGAAGAAGGCGTGCGCGTGGCGCCGCGCAAGGTGGTGCAGGGTGGTCGCGTGCAGGGCTACTTCCTGTCGAGCTACTCGGCCCGCAAGCTGGGCATGAAGACCACGGGCAACGCCGGAGGCTCGCACAACCTGGTGATGACATCGCGCCTCACGCAAGCCAGCGACAACCTGGACGCCATGCTGCAAAAGCTGGGCACGGGCCTGTTTGTGGTGGAGCTGATGGGCCAGGGCGTGAATTACGTCACCGGCGACTATTCGCGCGGCGCGAGCGGCTTCTGGGTCGAGAACGGCAAGATCGCCTACCCCGTGCACGAGATCACAATTGCAGGCAACCTCAAGGACATGCTCAAGGGCATCGAGGCCGTGGGTGCCGATGCCTATAACTATGGCGCCAAGACGGTGGGTTCCATCCTGGTCAACCGCATGAAGGTGGCAGGCAGCTGATGTTCGCGTCCGCAGCGGGCGGATACCGCCAGTGGCTGTTGTGATGCGGGTTTTCTGCAACTCTCCCGCCCCAGGCCCTCGTGACTGCGAGGGCCTTTTTTCATGGAGGGTTTCGTCAGGTGGCACTGCGGGGCTTGGCCGCCCAGGTGTCTTTCTTCCCGCGCATGCCCACGGGCAGCGCGAGCCCGACGCGGTGCCGGGACATCGCATCCCGGGGCTCGAGATGGGCCAGCATCAGAGAGGCTGCGTCGGCATAGGGAACGATCATCTGCGGCACCTTCGATGCGAACAGCAGCAGCATCAATGGGCTGGGTAGCCTGCCCGCAAAGGCTGGCACGGAGACCGGCAGCTGGTCCGCGGCGATGCGCAGCCGGGGGATCCCCAGCGCGGGTTGGTCGACCATCGGTCCGGGGCACAGCAGGCGCCAATCGAGGGATGAGGTGTTCAGGCGCTCAAAGTTCTTCTTGTGCGGCCAATAGGTGTCGCGCACCTTGGGCAGTTCAACACCCCGGCGGCCTGTCTGGCCGATGTCGAGCACCGCAGCGCCCCCTAGAAACCAGCAGGTTGGCCGCTCTGCGGGGGCCAGGGACTCCACGCTGGAGACAATGCGGTCCACGAGGTCGACAAACGCGCGACCTTCGGTGACGAGTCCCGCGCAGTTGATCAACGCCTCGTGGCCCCGGATGATGTCTGCCAAGGCGCTGATTGCCACGGACCCCAGGTCCACCTGGTGCATCGTGATGCGTGATCGAAGGTCCTGGGGCAGCCGGGCAGGGTTGCGCACTAGCACTGACACCTGGTGGCCCGCCGCAACAGCTTGCTGCAGTACGTGGCGGCCGAGGGAGCCCGTGGCTCCCAGGATGAGAAGACGCTTCATGATGATTCGCGAGAGGATTGAGGAAAGGTCTGCCGATGGCCGGGTAGTCATCGACGGGCGATGCCGCGATGATTCCATGCCATCGTCTCAGCAGCGCTAACGGCGGGTGAGGCCCATCGCGGAGACGGTGACTTTGTTCACAGTGCTTGTCTTTGCCTGCGGGTTCTCCCGGGTCTTGCCTGCCGCCGTACAGGTGGTGCAGGAACGCCGACGGACACGCGATATGCTGTGCCCACCATGCCTGTCGTCCCCCCGAAGCCCCCAGCCAACGGCCATACCGCTGACCCCAATGCGCCGCAAGACCCGGCCCTGTTGCGCCGTCTGCTGCGCGCCAAGGACCGCATGGACGCCGCGTCGCATGAGGCCTGGCCAGTGCAGCGGCTGGCCGAGGTCAGCGGCGTCTCCGACGCGCATTTCGCACGATCCTTCCGGCAGGCGTTTGGCATCCCGCCCCACCGCTACCTGCTGACCCGCCGCATCGAACAGGCCACCACGCTGCTGCGCGACACGGACTTGCCCATCACCGAGATTGCGTTTGCCACCGGCTGGGAGAGCCTGGGCACCTTCGGCCGCACCTTTCGCGACATCACGGGGCAGAGCCCCAGTGCGGTGCGCCTTCAGGCCCAGGCCCGCTTGGAGCCACTGGACAAGGTGCCGGCATGCGTATTGAAAGCCGCACAACGCCCTGACCTCACCACCGCAGTTTCGGAGAAGCGCCGCCGCCTGGCGGAAGGTACAAACCCGTCATCAACAACCAAGGAGATCTGATGACGAAGAACCAAGGCATTGCCGTGGTGGGCGTGTATGTGGACGATCAGGACGAAGCGCTCGCGTTCTATGTGGGCAAGCTCGGGTTTCAGGTGCACACGGATGTGCGCAATGGCCCCTACCGCTGGCTGACGGTGCAGCACCCCGACCAGCCGGGCTTTCAGTTGGGGTTGTTCAGGCCCGGCCCACCCATTCACGACGAGGCCACGGCGCAAGCCCTGCGCGCCATGGTGGCCAAGGGCGCCATGCCGCCGCTGGTGTTGCATGTGTCGGACTGCCGCGGCGCGTATACCCGGCTGCGCGACCTGGGCGTGGAGTTCACACAGGAGCCCGTGGACCGGTACGGCAACGTGGACGCGGGCTTTCGGGACCCGGCGGGCAACGGCTGGAAGATGATCCAGCTAGCCGCTGGAGGTGTGCAATGAGCGCCGGTGCGGGAATTCGGCGGTTCCATCGCTGGGTGTCGATGGCGTTCACGTTGGCCGTCATCGCCAATTTTGTGGCTCGCGCCCAGGGTGCAGGCAACCCGCCGGACTGGGTCACGTACGCGCCCCTGCCGCCGCTGGCACTGCTGCTGTTGACGGGGTTGTACCTGTTCGTGCAACCCTACCTCCAGCGGCTTGCTGTCCGGTCTTCTGTTCGGCCTGCCCCGGGCGCCCAGGGCTTGCCGCCCGCGTGACGGCGCGCGGTGTGTCCCGCCATCACTCTGCGAAATCTGCAAAGTCCGCCAGCAACTCCAGCACGCCCTCCACGGCGGGCGAGGGCGGTGGCTGGTGGCGGTGCGCCACGGCCATGGGGCGCATGAGCGGCGGTTGCAGCGGGCGGATTTGGACATCGGGCGTGCCCTGCAGGTCCTCCACCTCCTCCATCGGTAGCAGTGCGGCGCATTGGCTGGCCACGGCCAGGCTTTTGAGGGCGCCCGGGTAGCTCAGGGCCAGAAAGGGGCGCGGGTGATGGCCTGCCTGACCAAACCAGTTGGCAATCAGCCCATGCATCTGCGTGGCGGGCGCAAACGAAGCCCAGCGTCGGCTTGCCAGCCAGTCGGGGCCGACGCGGTCTGGCGCGTCCCACGCGGCGGGCAGCAGGGCCACCATGGGGTCGTTGCGCCAGGGGGTCTGGCGCACCTCTGCCAGCGGCGGCTGGGGGCTGGCGACGATGGCAATGTCCAGTGTACCGGCCTTGAGCCGCTGCATCGACTCGGCCGAGCCCACGGCCTCCAGGCGGATTTCAACCCCGGGGCTGCGTGCCGCCAGCGCCTCCAGCATGCGTGGCAGCAGCCGGGTGCTGACACCCGCCGACACACCCACCCGCACCATGCCTTCGCGGCCCGATGCGTGGCGCCGCACGCGTTCCACCAGGTCATCGCTGGCCAGCAGCAGCTGGCGGCCTTCGCGCACCAGCACCTCGCCAGCGGGGGTGAGGTCGGCCTGCCGCCGCCCGCGCACCACCAGCTCGGCGCCCAGGCGCGATTCCAGTTCCTTGATGTGCATGCTCACCGTGGGCGGCGCGAGGTGCAACGCCTGCGCGGCAGCCGCAAAGGTGCCCAGGTCGGCGATGGCGATCAGGGTTTGCAACTGGTCGAGATTGAGGTTACGCATCAGCTTTTGTGAAGTGAATCGTCATTGAATTCAACTTTACAGATGGTAAGCCCGGCGAGAGCATTGCGGGGCCATGAAACACCCGCATCCCCACACCACTGCCCCCAGAGCCGTCTCTGCTTCAAACCTTGTGGGCCGCCAGCGACCTGTGCGAACCGTCGCCATAGTCGTATTTCTGCATGCGCTGCGTTGGGCCGTGGCGGGCGCGCGCAGCGCCACGGATCGGTGGGCTGCCGCTGCTGCGCGCGCCGAGCGGCGCGCCACCGAGCAGTTCAGGGTGCCCCCAGGTGGGGGGTGAGATCCATATTTGAGTGAAATTGGCGTGTAGCGCAGGTAATTCATGCGCTGGTAGCTATCGTTTCAGGAGTGATGGCTCGTTGCTGGTCAGCCGGCAGTCGCCTTCGCCTCAGTCCGCCCCCGCAGTGTCATGGGTAAAACGGGGCATCCGACGTGTGTGGGGCCTGAGGGTGGTTACTTGCGCTTGTTGAAATGGCTCTCGACTTCGGCGGTATGGCCGGCATAGCTCTTGGAGATGGGCCAGGTGCTGCACAGGCTGGTGCGCAGCCGTTGGCCTGATTGGAAGGCGAACACCATGTGCTCGGACCCCTTGGCGAACCGCACGCCGCAACTTCCCTCGTCGCCCCGAGTGTGCACCGTGATGGCCGTGGCCTGATCGCCTTTGTAGATGGTCGTGGGCCTGAAAAGGGCTCGGTACTCGTTTTTATTCGCAGGGTCGACGATCTCTTCTGTCACAACGCCTTTGAACACGACCGTGGCCTGTGGAGCATTTGCTTGCGCAGAGGCGAGCTTGCAGCTGCATGCATAGGTATTGCCGGCCAGCCAGGCCATGGCGGCGGCGCAAAAGATGGTGGTGATGGGCTTCATGGGGGCCTTGCTCAGGGGATGGAGTGGGGCAGTTATCGATTCGGCAGTACCGGTGCTGCAGCCGTGCTGGGGCAGTTCAATGCTGGTGACGGGCGCTCGTTGCCAACAGTGATGCGTTCGTGACGCCGGGCACCGATCAGGCTGCAGCAACGTGCTCCGCGATGGCTTGTCCCACTTGCGTTGTGCTGGCGCTTCCTCCCAGGTCCGGCGTGCGCGGCCCGCTCTTGATCACCTCTTCGATGGCCGCCACGATGGCATCGTGTGCCAAACTGCCCGCGCCCTGGCCGTGGGTGAGGAAGTCCAGCATCAGCGCCCCCGACCAGATCATCGCAATCGGGTTGGCGATGTTTTGGCCATAGATGTCGGGTGCCGAGCCGTGCACGGGCTCGAACAGGCTGGGGAACGTGCGCTCGGGGTTCAGGTTGGCCGAGGGCGCCAGGCCGATGGTGCCGGTGGTGGCCGGGCCCAGGTCGCTCAAGATGTCGCCAAACAGGTTGGTGGCAGCCACCACATCAAAGCGGCCGGGCTGCAGCACAAAGCGCGCGGTGAGGATGTCGATGTGCTGCTTGTCCAGCGTGACCTCGGGGTAGGCCTGGGCCACGTCGTCGGCACGCTGGTCCCACCAGGGCATGCTGATGGCGATGCCGTTGCTTTTGGTGGCCAGGGTGACATGCTTTTTGGGGCGGCTTTGCGCCAGGTCGAACGCGAACTTCAGCAGGCGGTGGGCGCCGTGGCGGGAGTAGACGGATTCCTGGATCACGATCTCGCGGTCGGTGCCCTCGTACATGATGCCGCCCAGTGACGTGTACTCGCCCTCGGTGTTCTCGCGCACCACGCAGTAGTCGATGTCACCGGGTTGGCGGCCCGCCAGGGGACAGGGCACGCCTTCAAACAGACGCACCGGGCGCAGGTTGATGTACTGGTCGAACTCGCGGCGGACCTTGAGCAGCGAACCCCACAGCGACACATGGTCCGGCACGGTGGCGGGCCAGCCGACGGCGCCGAAGAAGATCGCGTCCATGCCCGCCAGCTGCGCCTTCCAGTCGTCGGGCATCATTTTTCCGTGGGCGGCGTAGTAGTCGCAGCTGGCCCAGTCGATGGCAGTGGTTTCGAGCGCAATGCCAAAACGCGCTGCGGCGGCTTGCACCACGCGCAGGCCTTCTGGCAGCACTTCCTTGCCAATGCCGTCTCCGGCGATGAGGGCGATGCGGTAGGTTTTGGGGGCAGTGGAGGAGGTCATCAAGCGGTCCTTGCAATGGCTTCGAGGGTGCGGCTGCAGGGTGCAGCCAGCGGCATGGCCTGCATTGTTCACAGCGCTTCCGATAACTACAATCCGCCAACTGTGGCCTTATCCTTCACACATCGTGCATAAAAATCCTGCAGCGGAAGACCTGCGCGTGTTCACGGCCGTGGTGCGCAAGGCCAGCTTTGGCGGCGCCGCCACCGAGCTGGGCACTTCGCCCGCCTACGTCAGCAAACGCATCCGCCTGCTGGAGCAGGACCTGCAGGTCAAGCTGCTGCACCGCACCACCCGCCGCGTGGCGGTGACGGAGGAGGGCGAGCGTGTTTTCCACTGGGCGCAGCGCATCCTGGACGATATGGAGCAGCTGATGCAGGAGGTGGCCGTCACGCGCAGCGAGCCGCGCGGGCTGCTGCGGGTGAGCAGCAGCTTTGGTTTTGGCCGCCAGATCGTGGCGCCTGCGCTGTCGCGGTTGGTGGAGCAGCACCCGGGGCTGCAGGTGCGCCTGGAAGTGTTCGACCGGCTGGTGGATGTGGCGGGCGAAGGGTTTGACCTGGACGTGCGCGTGGGCGACGAAATTGCGCCGCACCTGATCGCCCGCCGCCTGGCCGACAACCACCGCGTGTTGTGTGCAGCGCCTGCCTACCTGCAGCGCAAGGGCACGCCGCGCACGGTGGCCGATTTGGCAGCGCACGACTGCCTGGTGATCAAGGAGCGCGACCACCCGTTTGGCGTGTGGCGCCTGCGCAGCGGTGCGCAGGAAGAGTCGGTGAAGGTGCGTGGCCCGCTGTCGGCCAACAACGGCGAGATGGCCGTGCAGTGGGCGGTGGACGGACGTGGCGTGGTGCTGCGCTCGTTGTGGGATGTGGGCGCGCACCTGCAGACCGGGCGCCTGGTGCAGGTGTTGCCGCAGTGGCAGCAAGAAGCCAATGTGTGGGCCGTCTACCCCACGCGGCTGGAGCGCTCGGCCAAAGTGCGGGTGTGCGTGGAGTTTTTGCAGGCGCTCTTTCGCGACGGGTGGGCGTCGCGCAGCGCAAAGACCGGTGTGGGTGCAAACGCCTCGGTTTGAAGCAAAAATAGCTGCCAGCGCACGTCTCACATGCGCTGGCAGCTATCAAAAAGATACCGGTCGTACCGTGGGCACGACCGCAGGGCCGATCAGCCCGCCAGTGCCGCTTTCACGGCAGCCGACACCTGGCCCATATCGGCCTTGCCCGCCAGGCGGGTCTTGACCACGCCCATGACCTTGCCCATGTCGCCAGGGCCCGATGCGCCGATTTCGGCCACGATGGCCTTCACGGCAGCCAGCGTTTCTTCGGCCGACATGCGCTCGGGCAGGTAGGCCTGCAGCACAGCCATCTCGGCCTTTTCCTTGTCGGCCAGGTCCTGGCGGCCTGCGCCTTCAAAGGCGGTGATCGAGTCCTTGCGCTGCTTGATGAGCTTGTCCACGATGGCGACCACGGCCGCGTCGTCCAGCACGATGCGCTCGTCCACTTCCTTTTGCTTCATCGCGGCCTGCAGCAGGCGGATGGTGCCCAGGCGCTCGCTGTCCTTGGCACGCATGGCGGTCTTCATGTCTTCGGTGATCTGGTCCTTGAGGCTCATGGCGGCTTCCTTGGTTGGTTTTAGACAAGAACAGGGGTTTGCCAAAAGGCTTTCTGGCTAGGCGTCAACGCCGCAGACAGTAGTGCTGCTACGGCAAGGCGTTGCAACGACGCCAGAAAGCCTTTTGGCAAACCCCAAAAACAAAAACCCGCGCTTGGCGTCCCTAGCGCGGGTTTGTCGGCACTCCGTATCAGAACGGGGCCAAAGCGGTACTTAGTACAGCTTCTTGGGCAGTTGCATGCTGCGAACGCGCTTGTAGTGACGCTTCACGGCAGCAGCCTTCTTGCGCTTGCGCTCGGCGGTGGGCTTTTCGTAGAACTCACGGGCGCGCAGGTCGGTCAGCAGGCCGAGCTTTTCAATGGTGCGCTTGAAGCGGCGCAGTGCAACGTCAAAGGGTTCGTTTTCTTTTACGCGGATCGTAGTCATTAGCTAATGTTTTCCAAATGGTGCCTGCAGAGGGGCTTGGGGAGATCGGGCCTCAAGTCCGTACAAAGCGGTTTCCCCGTCTGTAACTAGTATTTGGCCGACGGGGCATTGCCAGCAAAGCCGGAGATTATAGCCTTTATCCACGCCCAGAGCGCAAGGATTGCCGGTCTGTCCCCGAACAGGGAGTCCAGTGGGCTTCTCACAGCCGGGCCGCACCGCAATGGCGCGGAAGTTGCTTCACGTTGTAACACTCCTATTCACCGGTGGAGAGCCCTGGCCATCCGCCCGGGCGGCCCCGCCGCAGACACCATGGCATTCATGCACCGCGTATCGGGTTGGCTGGGCCGGCTCAGTGTGGGCCGCAAGCTCATGCTCATCTATCTGCTGGACCTGACGGCGGTGATCTACGTCTCCAGCATCCTGATCCACGAAAAGTACCTGGCGATTGATTTCACGCGCAAGGAAGTGGTGGGCACCACCTATGCGGCCGTGGTGCGCGATGGGCTGATGGGGCAGTTCCTGGATGCTTCGCAGCAGCCTCCGCTAGTGGCCGATGTGCTGACCCGCCTGGACGCCGTACGGGCAGCCCACGACGAACAACTGCACACGGCCGATGTGGGGCAGCGGTTTGGCGTGGCGCTGCAGCAGCTGACGGGCCAGCCCCAAGGGGGCGCTCCAGCTGCTGATCCGCAGACGCTCACCCGGCTGCGCAGCCAGCTGCTGCGCGAGGGGCGTGAGCTGCTCACCACGGTGGGCAACCAGTCCAACCTGATCCTGGACCCGGACCTGGACAGCTACTACGTGATGTCGCTGGTGGTGCTGCGGTTTCCCGAGCTGCTGCAGGCGGTGCATGACACCGTCAGCTTCCTGAACGCGGCGCCGTCGCGCCGCGGGCCGCAGTGGTCGTCCGAGCTGCTGACGCTGGTGGGGCGGCTGGATGCGGTGATGCTGGGTATCGAGTCGGACTACAACCAGGCCTTCATTGCAGGCTCGCCCGAGATGCGGGCCGCGCTAGTGCGCCAGCGCGAGGCGCTCAAGGCGGCGCAGGAGGGCTTTCAGGCCTTGCTGCAGGGCATTGCGTCGGGCGAGTCGCGCCTGACGGTGGCACAAGTGGGCGTGCAGGAGGCGCAGGTGCTGGGCGCGCTGCGCGATGCCTGGTCGGTGGGCATTGTGGACCTGGAGCGTTTGCTGAACCAGCGCGCCGACAGCCTGTTTGCCCGCATGTGGTTGCACCTGGGCACGGCGCTGGTGCTGCTGGGCTGCATCCTTTCGCTCGTCACCCTGGTCGCGCGCCAGATCGCCAAACCGCTGCAGCAACTGGCCCGCGTGGCCGACGAGGTGCGCAAGAGCGGCGACCACACGCTACGCGCGCACTGGGCCAGCCGCGACGAGATCGGCCGCCTGGTCACCGCGTTCAACGAGATGCTGTCCCAGCTCGACCGCGACCGCGTGCTGCAGCAAGAGCTGGCCGCCAGCGCCCGTGCGGCCGAGGCCCAGCGCGAGCTGGTGGAGGCCTTCCCCATCCCCATGGTGGTCACGTCGATTCCCGAGCACGAGGTGCTGCACTCCAACGCACCCGCGGCCCACTGGCTGGGGGGCCGCAAGACCGACCCCTGGGCCGTGGGGCTGGAGCCCGGCGTGCGCGCGCGCTTCTTTCAGCGCCTGGCAGACCAGGGCTCGGTCGATGAATTTGAAGTGCGCTGGAAGGGCAGCCCCGAGCCCTCGTGGGCCGTGCTGTCGGCGCGGCGCCTGCAGTTCCAGGGGCGCGACTCGGTGCTCACGGCCTTCACACCCATCAACGTGCTCAAGGTGATGGAGCAGCGCCTGGAGCTCTGGGCCAAGGTGTTCGAGGCCTCGTCCGAGGGCATCATCATCATGAACGCCGAGCAGCAGATCATCAGCGTGAACAAGGCGTTCTGCCGCAGCACGCACTACGACTTCTACGAGGTCATTGGCGAAGACCTGGGCTTTCTGCTGGAAGAGGCGGGCGCCGAGCCGCTGTCGGTGCAGATCCAGCGCACCATGCTCGACAAGGAGTCGTGGCAGGGCGAGGTGCGGTTTCGCCGCCGCTCGGGCGAGACCTACCCGGCCTGGCTCATGGTGTCGGCCGTGCGCGAGGGCAAGGGCGGTGCGGTGGCCAACCACATCGGCATTGCCATCGACATCACCGACCGCAAGCTCAACGAGGAGCGCATCCAGTTCCTGGCGCACCACGATGTGCTCACTGAGCTGCCCAACCGATCGCTGTGTGTGCAGCGCCTGCAGATGGCGCTGGCACAGGCGCCCATCACGGGTGAGAAGGTGGCGGTGCTGTTCATCGACCTGGACCGCTTCAAGGCCATCAACGACACGCTGGGCCACCACATTGGCGATGGCCTGCTGCGCTCGGTGGCCGCACGCCTTACGCAGGCCGTGCGCAGCCGCGACACCGTGAGCCGCCTGGGCGGCGACGAGTTTGTGGTGGTGATGCGCGACGTGGCCGGGCGCGAGGATGTGCAGCAGCTGGTGGAGCGGCGGCTGATCCCGCTCATCCGCCAGAGCCACCCGGTGGAGGGGCATGAACTCAATGTGTCCTGCAGCGTGGGCATCGCCGTGTACCCCGAGGATGGCAGCGACATTGACGAACTCATGCGCCGCGCCGACGCCGCCATGTACGAGGCCAAAACCACCGGCCGTGACATGGCGCTGTTCTATTCCATGGAGACCGACCAGCGTGCGGTGGCCCGCCAGACCATGGAGCAGCAGCTGCGCCGCGCGCTGGAGCGCCACGAGCTGAGCCTGCACTACCAGCCCCGCTTGAGCGCCCAGGGCACCCAGCTGCTGGGCGTGGAGGCGCTGCTGCGCTGGACCAGCCCGGTGCTGGGCTCCATCCCTCCCAGCGAGTTCATCCCCATCGCCGAAGAGACCGGCATGATCCGCGCCATTGGCAGCTGGGTGTTGCAGCAAGCCTGCGAGCAGTGGGTGCGCTGGCAACAGCTGGCGCTGGAGGCGGGCCCTGGCGATGCCTTGATGCCACACCCGCTGGCCCGGGTGTCGATCTCGGTCAACCTCTCGGCCGCGCAGATGTCCGACCCCGCGCTGGTCACCGACATCGAGGCCCTGCTGCTGCGCACCGGCATGCCGGCGCACCGGCTGGAGCTGGAGATCACCGAGTCCCAGCTCATGGACAACGCCCATGCGGCCGAGCAGCAACTGGCGGCGCTCAAGGCGCTGGGTGTGCAACTGTCCATCGACGACTTTGGCACCGGGTATTCCAGCCTGGCCTACCTCAAGCGCTTTGACATCGACCGCCTCAAGGTGGACAAGTCCTTTGTGCGCGACATGCTCGCCAACCCGGCCGACATGGCCATCACCCGCGCCATCATCGCGCTGGGCCACACGCTGGGGCTGCGCATCGTGGCCGAGGGCGTGGAAGACCTGGCCACAGCCCAGGTGCTGAGTGCACTGGATTGCGAGGAGCTGCAGGGCTACCACTTCAGCCGCCCGCTGCCGGTGCCGGAGCTGGAGGCCTGGGCCCGACAGCATTGCGGATTGTTGACGCGAGAGGCGGCGGCAGCGTAGCGGTCAAACGGGCGCCGCGCACGCGCGGGACGCCGGGCAAGGGCCGCCCTGCAGCGAGGGCGTCGTCCCCCTGCCCGCGCAGCGTAGCGTAGCGAGAGCGGGGAGAAGGCCCGTAGGGCCTCAGGGGGGTGTTGCTGCCAGCGCCTGCGCACAGGCATGCGCGCTGGCCCAAGCCCACTGAAAGTTGTAGCCGCCCAGCCAGCCTGTCACGTCCACCACCTCGCCAATGAAGTACAGGCCGGGCTGCGTCTTGCACTCCATGGTCTGCTGCGACAGCACGCGCGTGTCCACGCCGCCCAGCGTTACCTCGGCTTTTTTGTAGCCCTCGGTGCCCGTGGGCGTCAGCTCCCAGCGCGCCAGCTGCTCGGCCAGGCGCGCCAGGGCCTTGTCGCTGGCCTCGTTGATGGGGCGCTGCCAGTCGGCCTCGCGGCTGGCCCAGGCGTCGGCCAGGCGGCTGGGCACCAAGGTGGCCAGCTCGTTGGCAACCAGCTTGCGCGAGCGGGCCTTGCCCTGCGACAACGCGGCGGGCAGGTCCACCGTGGGCGCCAGGTTGATGGCCAGGGGCGTGCCCTCCTGCCAGTAGCTGGAGATCTGCAGCACCGCCGGGCCCGACAGGCCCCGGTGGGTGAACAGCAGGTCTTCGTCAAACGCCATGCGAGTTTTCTTGGCCCCTGTGCTGATCTGCACCGGCAGCGCCAGCCCCGCCAGCTGCGCATACGGCGCCCAGCCCGCGCCGTCAAAGGTCAGCGGCACCAGGCCCGGCTTGCGCTCGATGAGCGGGATGCTGAACTGCTGCGCGAGCCGGTAGCCAAAGTCGGTGGCGCCGATCTTGGGGATGGACAAGCCGCCGGTGGCAATGACCAGCGCACCCGCCGACACCGGCCCACGATCGGTATCAATTTGATAGCTGCCCGGGCATGATTCACTAGCGCTTGATGCCAAAAAGTCTATTTTTTTGACGCTACAGGGCTGCCAGCGGGTCACGCCACCCGCCTCGCACTCGGCCAGCAGCATGGCAATGATGTCCTCGGCCGAGCGGTCGGCAAACAGCTGGCCCTTGTGCTTTTCATGAAACGGGATGCCGTGCTTTTGCACCAGCGCGATGAAGTCGGCGGGCGTGTAGCGCGACAGCGCCGAGCGGCAGAACTGCGGGTTCTGCCCCACAAAGTGTTTGTGCGGCGCGGCCGGGTCCAGGTCGCGGTTGGTGAAGTTGCAGCGCCCGCCGCCCGAGATGCGGATCTTTTCGGCCACCTTGTCGGCATGGTCGATGAGCAAGACCTTCAGGCCCCGCTGGCCCGCCTGGCCCGCGCAGAACAGGCCGGCAGCGCCGGCGCCGATGATGATGGCGTCAAAAAATGGGAGGGACACGGGAAGGCATCAAAAGGGACAAAGGCGTGATTGTCCCCCGGCTGCCCCGGGGCCTGCTCCGCACGGCGCGATGCCGCTGCGGCGCAAGCCCCGGTCGCCCCCTCTCTCCCTCTTGTGTTGCGGGTAGGCCGGTCAGAACGCTGCGCGCAGCGTCACGCTCAGGTTGCGCGGGTCCGCATAGTTGCCGTAGTCCAGGTTGGCCCAGTACTTCTGGTTGGTCACGTTGTTCACCGCCAGCGTGGCGCTGACCTTGGGGTTGAACTGCCAGGATGCGCGCAGGTTGAGGATGGCCTTGGGCGACTGTTTTACCGTCACCGTGCCGCTGGGGTGCGGGATGTTGAAGCCCTCGATGGCGCTTTGCCAGGTCAGGTTGCCGCCCACCGACAGCGGCGCCAGCGCGCCCGACAGTTGGTAGTCCGTGCCCAGTTGCAGCAGGTAGTCGGGCATGTTGGCGTAGATCAGGTCGGTGGGGGCACGCGTGACCTTGGCGCGGGTCAGGCCAGCACTCACGCGCCATTGCCGGGTGGCCATGCCTGCGAACTCCAGCTCGAAGCCGGTGGACTTCGTGCCGTTCACGGCCACGTAGGGCAGGCTGCCGTCGGGCAGCGGTGTGGTGATGGCGCTGTCGCGCACGCCGAAGTTGTCCTGCTTGGTCTGGAACACCGCAAAGTGCGCCTGGATGCGGCGCTCGAACAGCTCGGCCTTGAGGCCAGCCTCGGCATTGCTGCCGATGACGGGCGACAGCGGATTGTTGTTGCGGTCCTTGTAGTTCTGCGGGTTGAAGATGCGCGCGTAGCTGGCGTAGGCCGACAGGGTGGGCGTTATGTCGTACACCGCGCCGATGAAGGGCGTGACCTTGCGGTTCTCGTCCTGGATCGCCGAGCGGCCTGCATAGCTGCCGGTGGTGCCATAGGTGTCGGAGTGGCGGTGCCAGTCGGTCAGGCGCAGGCCGGTGAGCACCGACAGCGGGTCGGCCACGCGCCAGCGTGCCGAGGCGAACAAGCCCGTCTGCTGCGTGATCTGCGTGCGCCAGGCGCCGGTCTTGGAATAGGTGGGTGCGGGCGCGTTGCCATCCCAGGTGTAGATGTTGGGGATCACATAGCTCCAGCCCGCCACCGAGGTGTAGCCATCGGTGCGCGTGGCGGTGCGGGTGGAGCTCATGCCCACCACCAGGTCGTGCTTGCGGCCGCCCAACTCGAACTTGCCCGACAGGTAGGCGTCTACCGTGTCCTGCTTTTCGCTGCTGCCGCTCACGGCTGCGTACAGCGTGGTGCCCGCGCCGGTGACCGGGTTGATGAATGGGGCCTGGCTGGTGGTGGCGCCATAGCCGTAAGTGCTCAGGCGGAAGGTGTCGCCCTCGGTGTGGTTCAGCGCGGCCTTCAAGCTCCAGTCGTCGTTGATCTGGTGGTCCAGCGTGGCATAGAGCGTGCCCGAGGTGCGCTCCCAGCGCGTCCAGGGCGGCGAGAAGCTGGTGGAGATCGGCAGGTCGATGGGCACGCCCGTGGTGGCAAAGCGCGGGATGGTGCCCCAGATCGGCGCCTTGGGGTCGTTGGACTGGCGCTGGTAGCCCAGCGACACCACGGTGGCGGTGCCGATGTCGGCCTCCACCGCGGCGAGCAGGGCGGTCTTGTCCTCGGAGTAGCGGTCGCGGAAGCTGTCTTTCTTCTGCGGGGCCACGACCAGGCGGCTGCGCACGCTGCCGTCGCTGTTGAGCGGTGCGTTGATGTCCAGCTCGCCCCGGTACAGGTTCCACGACCCGGCGGTGAGCGCCACAGACGCGGCGAACTCGCGCTGTGGGCGCTTGCGGATCATATTGATGGTGGCAGAAGGCACGCCCACACCGGTCTGGATGCCGTTGGCGCCGCGCACGATGTCGATGCGCTCGTACAGCGCGGTGTCGAACTCCTGGTTGGTGCTGCTGCTGTAGCTGGGCAGGCCGTCGGTCTGGAAGTCGGTGATCTGGAAGCCGCGCGCGTAGTACAGCGGGCGCTGCGTGTCGTAGAAGCTCACGGCAATGCCGTTCACGTTGCGCAGCACGGCGTCGATGCTGGTGAGCGACTGGCGCTCGATCTGCGCGCGCGTCACCGTGCTGACGGACTGCGGCGTTTCACGCGGGGTGAGCTGAAGGCGGGTGGACGCGCTCTCGCGCGCGCCCGACACGGTAACGCTGTCCAGCGCTTTGGGCTCCACGACCTGGTCGGTGTTGGCTGTGCCCGAGAGGGAGGGTTCGGCGGCGGGCGCTGGTGACCCGGCGGTGGTCTGGGCACTGGCGGTGCCCATCATGTTGGCTGCGAGGAAGGCGGCCACCGCCAGAGGATGGAGGGCACAGACAAGCTGTCTGCGGGGTGCGTGCATAAAAGGGCTCCTGGGGGAAATGCGTTGGCAGGCTGGCTGGCAACGCTCCTCCGACGGGATGCACGGCTGGCTGGGATTTGTAAAATTTTAAATACAAATGCGAACTATTCGCAAAAACATGGCAGATATGGCCCCCAAGGTGCGGGTTTTTGTTGTTCTGGTGGCACAACTCACCGGGTGGGACGCAGTCCGCTGCACCTGGTAGCCAGGGTGATGCCTTTGCGTGGCGCTGTGGTGGGCACTGCGGCACGCCCACGCGGTGTGCCATGCCCTGCAGGCCCGCTGGCGCCGAAGCCGCCAGCGACTGCTGACGCGGCGCTTACTGCCTGTACACCCCGCCAGTGCCCACCACCGCAATGTCCACATAGTTGGACCCATGGTGGTTCTGCGGGCTGAACTGGTAGCTGAAGCCGCCCAGGTCCAGGTTGCCCAGGCCCTCCATGGCCGTGACCAGGCTGGCGCGTGTGACGCGGGGGCCTGCAGCACGCAGGCCTTCGATGAGCACGCGTGCGTCCATGTAGCCGGTATAGCGGTCGTAGTCCGCCGGCTTGTCGTGGCGCTTCATGGAGGCCTGAAAGTCGCGCGTGAGCGCAATGGTGGGCTTGGTGGGGGATGGGCCGGTGCGCGCCACGGCCAGGCCACGCGCGTCGTCGCCCAGCGCTTTGAGCACCGCGCTGCCTGCACCCAGCGACAAGGTGTAGATGGGCACGCCCAGGTGCGCGCGGTTGGCCCGCACATAGGCCACCACGGACGGGCCGGCCGCCACCAGCAGCACGGCCTGCGGCTTTCGCGCGGCCAGGGCTTTGGCTGCATCGTTCGCGTCTTCTCCCGATGAGGCCAGTGCGTGCGACCCCGCCAGCGTCGCGCCTTCAGCGGCAACCGTCTTTTCGACCAGGGGCAGCAGCAGTTTGCCGAAGTCATTGTTTTCGTAGGCCACTGCGATACGCGAGGTCTGCACGGCCACCAGGTTGCGCACGATCTTCACCAGTTCGTCGGCATAGCTGGCGCGGGTGGTGAACAGGTAGGGGTGCTGCTGCGCGCGGACGGCGGGGCTGCCGGTGTACACGGAGATCAGCGGCAGCTTGGTCTGCGCCAGGTAGGGCAGCAGCGTCATGACCTGCGATGTGCCGGCCACGCCAAACAGTGCCAGCACGCCGTCTTTTTCGCTCAGCTGCTTGGCGTTGTCCAGCGCACGGCGGGCGTCAAAACCATCGTCCAGCGACACCAGCCGGATCTTGCGGCCACCGATGCCGCCCTTGGCGTTGGCGTCTTCCACGGCGGCTTCCTGCCCCTCGTGGATGGGCGACAAAAACGGCGCCATGCCGCCTGACAGTGCGGTTGAGCGGCCGATGAGGATATCTCCCTTGCCGCCGCCGGCGGGCTGTGCGCGGGCGGGCAGGCCAGCCAGGGCCGCGCTACCGGCCAGCGCAAGGACCAGGCTGCGGCGGCGCGCCAGGGGCAGCCCCTGGTCGGCGGGCCATGCATTTGCATTCGGGGTCTTCATCACACAGCATCTCCAGCAAAAAACCGATTCAAAGGGCTGCGAGGCCCCGAAGAGCGGCGATGGTAGGAGGGCGCTGTGCCCGGCACGCACCGGGTTTCTACCGGGGGCGCGTCATCTTAGGGACATGTGTCTATCCACCCATGGCTCTGTCGGCACCCGCGCAAAACGGTGCGATTCGTCCCGCCCCATGCGGCGCGGTAGCATGTGGCATGGACCTGCCAAGGAAGACACCATGACTCTGATCCGCTACGCCATCTGTGCCCTGGCGCTGGGCTGCCTGGCCCCCGCCTGGGCCATCAACAAGTGCACGGACGCCAATGGCAAGGTGTCGTTCCAGGACGCGCCTTGTGCGGGCGAGGGCGAGAAGATCGACGTGCGCCCCACCACCCGTGGCGCCACCCCGGTGCAGCCCCCCGCAGCGCCTTTGGCCGAGGGCGCGTTTGGCCCCACCTGGCAGCGCAAGAATTACCTGCAGACCCAGGGCATCCCCCAGGCGCGCGCCGCTATCGAGCGCAACCAGCGTGAATGCACGGCCCAGCCCAATGCCGTGGCCACGGCAGGGCCGCTGCGGCGCGGCAACCTGCCGTCGGGCAACCAGTTTGTGCAGGAGGGTGCGGAAAAGGCCGCCGATGCCAAAGCCGCGTGTGAAGAACGGACCGAGGCCCTGCGCGAGCAACTGCGGGTGCTTGAGCGAGAGCTGGCGGCGATGCCCTGAGACAGCGGCCCTGTCAAAGAGAACTCTTCACCCCTTCCAGGTGAACGGAAACTTGAACTGCTTCACAAAGCCGTTGGGCACGTAGTCGCCCAGCACGCCATAGTGCTCGGGCCAGAGCTTGGTGCTTTTGACGGCGGTGCCAAACAGGTAGTCCAGAAACGCGAAGTGCGCGGCGTAGTTCTTGTCCAGCGCCTCCTGGTCCTGGCTGTGGTGCCAGTGGTGGAAGTTGGGCGTGACCAGCACGTAGCGCAGCGGCCCCAGGCGGACGCTCACATTGGCGTGGTTGAACACGGCCTGGAAGCCCACCACCACGATGTATGCGTCGATCACTTCCTTGCTGAAGCCCAGCACATAGATGGGGGCCAGCACCAGCGTGCGGGTGATCAGCAGCTCCAGGATGTGCTGGCGCGAGCCCGCCATCCAGTCCATGCTTTTGACGCTGTGGTGCACGGCGTGAAGGCGCCACAGCAGTGGCACCTCGTGGTAGGCGCGGTGCGTCCAGTACTGCACCAGGTCGGCCACCAGGATGATGAGGAACAGTGCCACCCAGAAGTTCAGCCCCTGCACCCAGCCGCGAATGCCGTCGCTCGCCGCCCAGCCAAAGAACTTGTGCACGATGAGGTTGGTGGCCAGCAGCACAAAGCCCACCACCATGTGGTTGACGATGAAGTGGTGAAAGTCCGTCTGCCACTCGGCGCGGAAGATGGGCTGGTCCTTGCGCAGCGCAAACAGCTTCTCGATGAAGATGAAGATCAGCGAGCTGCCCAGCAGGTCCAGGATGAACCAGTCGAGGCCGATATAGGGTGTGTTGTCGGGGAAGTTGGGGTCCACCTCCACCTTGTGTCCGCCCAGCAGCGCGGCAATCGCCACGATGGCAAAGGCGAAGGTGGCCAGCCAGCGGGCACGGTTGAACACAATGTTGACCAGCGAGATGCCGCCCGCAATCGCCATGGCCACCAGCATGATGTTGCGGATCACCGTCACGTCGTAGCTTTTGCGCAGCTGCGGCGTGGTGAGGTACTCGGGGAAGTGAAAGGCCAGCACGCCCAGAAAGCACAGGATGGCCAGCGTGAGCGCAATCACGCCCGACACCAGTCCCTTGCCGGTGCGCAATGCGCCATGGCTTTCGGTGAATTCGTTGAGTTTTTCTAGTTCGATCATCGGTTCCTCCTCGCACCCGGTCAGCAGGTGCTGCGCGAGTGTAGCGAAGCCGCCACCCGCTGTGCACGGGGCTCAACTTGCACGCGACGCAGCACACGCAGCTTTCTAAAATCGCTGCATGAACATCCCTTCACACCAACTCAGCATGACCGTGCTCATGTCGCCCGACATGGCCAACTTTTCGGGCAACGTGCACGGCGGCGCCATCCTCAAGCTGCTGGACCAGGTGGCGTACTCGTGCGCCAGCCGCTATTCGGGCTGCTACACCGTGACGCTGAGCGTGGACCAGGTGATGTTTTTGCAGCCCATCCATGTGGGCGAGCTGGTGACCTTTCTGGCCAGCGTGAACTACACGGGCAGCTCGTCGATGGAAGTCGGCATCAAGGTGGTGGCCGAAGAGATCCGTTCGCAGGTGGTGCGGCATGTGAACAGCTGCTTTTTCACCATGGTGGCGGTGGATGAGGCGCGCAAGCCCGTGCAGGTGCCGCCACTGTCGCCTTCCACCCCCGACGAACGCCGCCGCTGGGACGCTGCGGTGATCCGCAAGACGCTGCGCAAGGAACTGGCACAGCGGTTTCAGCAAGTGCGAGAAACCGCCGGGCAGTAACCCGTTGAGTGGGCGCCTTGAATGGACGCCTTCGAAGGCCCTGGGCGCATCGCCCCAGGCCTTTTCTCTGTCCCTCACGCTGTGCTGCTCAGGCCGCGTTGCGGCTGCGTCCGGCCAATGACACCGCCTGCAGGGACAGACCGTCAATTTCGTTGGTGATGCCCGACAACACATTGGCCACCACAGCAAACTCGCGCCCGTGCTGCCCGGCACGCGCTGCCATCACCTGGGCGTTGAAGCTGACCACCTTGGCCTCGCGTGCCACGGTCTGGATCGAGGCCACGATGCCGGCCAGCTCTTTCATCAGGGTTTCGGACTGCGCCTTGCTCACCTGGTCGAACGCCGTGGTGGCCGTGTTGAGGGCGTCTAGCACACCGTCGGTGGTTTCCACCAAGCGGGCCAGCGCATCTTCCACGCGCGGGCTCTGGCGCTCGGCCAGGTCCAGCGCCGTGCCCACCTGCTGGGCAAACGCGTCGATGGTGGCGCCCACGCCCTGGGGGCCGTGGTAGGCCTTGCGGATGATTTCGCCACTGGCGGTATCGAGGTGGCGGGGCGTGTCCACCAGCCGGGCCTGGCTGTCGGTGAACAGCGTGAGCGAGCTGCGCGCGGCCTTCAGGTGCAGGTCGCTGCCGCGCGCGGCCAGCACGGTTTGCAGCACCATGCGCTGCGACAGCATGCGCTGGCGCGCTGCAATGTTGACGAGCGACATGCCCCCATCGCGCGATGGAGCCTGTGCAGAGGACGACAGCGTGGGCATGCTGGAAGTGCGTGCGGGGAGGGGGAAGGCTGCCATGGTGTTCCTTGTGCGTGTTGCATTCAGATGCATGTCTTCAAGCAATACCCGGGCCAATGTGTGTAAAGCCGCGTGACCCAATGCGGTGCTGTGGAGCGGGAGGCCAGGCTTGATGAAACACGCGGCTGCGCAGCGCGTGGGCGTGCCCTGAAGCACATTGGTTTGCGCTCGCGCACGGTGCATCTCCGACCTGCGCAGCGCGCACTCGGGCCTGTGGAATTGTGGGGGTCGTTGTGTGTGCTCAGCCCGCGCGCCGGGCCTGCGACGGCACGGCGCCAGCGTCCTGCACGGCCAGTGCGACTCCGCGCACCACATCGCCCACCACAATCACCGAGGGGCTGGCCAGCCCTTCGCGGGTGATGGTGGCGTGCAGCGCGCCCAGGGTGGTGATGGCATGCCGCTGGTGGGGCAGGCTGGCGTGTTGGATGACGGCGACCGGTGTGTCTGCGGGCAGGCCGGTGAGCAGCTCGTGCTCGATGGTGGCGGCGCCGCTCACACCCATGTAGATGACCAGCGTGAGCTTGGCGTCGCGCGCCGTGGCGGCCAGTTGGCGCCAGTCGGTGCCCGCGTCACCGGGCTTGGCGTGGCCTGTGACAAACACCACGCCGTGGGCATGCTCACGGTGCGTGAGCGGTGCGCCCAGCGAGGTCAGGCCCGCCAGGCCTGCGGTGATGCCGTTGATGACGGTGACCTGCACACCGGCGGCACGCAGGTGCTCTACCTCTTCGCCACCCCGGCCGAAGATGAAGGGGTCGCCGCCCTTGAGGCGCACCACGTTCTCCCCTTCGTTCACGGCCATCAGCATCAGCTTTTCGATGAAGGCCTGTGGCGTGCTTTTGCAGCCGCCGCGCTTGCCCACGTAGACGATGCGCGCCGTGGGCGATGCGTGCTCCACGATGGCATCGCTCACCAGGTCATCCACCAGCAGCACGGTGGCCGCCTGGATGGCCTTGAGCGCCTTGAGGGTGAGCAGCTCCGGGTCGCCCGGGCCTGCGCCCACCAACGTGCAGCTGCCGCCGGTGCCCAGGTGGGGTGGGGCTGTGGGCGATGTGGTGGAAGGCGTGGGGCGGCTCATGGGGATGTCTCCGAAACGGTTTGATCGACCAGTCGCAAGATATGTTCCACTTGCCGTTCAATGGCGTGTGGAATGGGCAAATCGCCCGCCAGCGCCTGGCGCGTGTAGGTGGCTGTGGTGGCCACATCGATCTCGGCGGGCAGACCGGGCACCTCGCTGGCCGTGCCCGGTTGTTGTGCCTCCAGCACCGTATGCACGCCGTGCACAAAGCCGTCGTAGCGGGGGGTGCGGCGTGGGTCCGTGGCGACCTCGCCCTCCAGCCCGCGCGAGAGCAAGGCGTTCATCCCCAGGGTGCGGAAGGTGCTCTGCAGCATCTCGAAATATTCGGGGTGCGTGTACGCCGTGACCACCACCGACGGCCCCGCGCACGGGCTCATCAGCTTGACCACACTGTGCCCTGGGTTGCGCAGGCCCACCACCTCGCGCACGGCCAGCAGGCGTGCCAGCCCTGCGTGAAGGTGCTGGGTGTGGATATGGCGGACCGTGCCATTTGCTATCTTTTCAGGAGCTTTCAGGGCAGGTACTTCTAGCGCATTGAGCACATCCGATGCCAAAACGCGCCGCGCCTCGGTGCGCATGCCGTGCAGCAGCACGGGCAACCCTTCACGGGCCAGCAGCAGCGCCAGCAGCGGCGTCAGCACCGGCAGCTTGCGTGCGCCGTTGTAGCTGGGCAGCACGATCAGCGGGCGGTCGGTGGCGGGCAGCAACACCAGGCGCTGGTGGGTGGCGTCCAGAAAGCCGCACATCTCTTCGGACGTCTCGCCCTTGATGCGCATTGCCAGGCAGAAGGCGCCAATCTCCAGATCGGTCACGGCGCCATCCAGCACCTGGCCGAACAGGTCCGTGGCCTGCTCGCGCGTCAGCGGCTTGGCGCCGCGCGCGCCGCGGCCGATTTCCTTGATGTACTGGCTAATGCCCATGGCTTTTGTTGGCGGGACTTGTGAAACAGGGCGCCAGCGTCGTTGTTTCGGCTTGCCGTACAGGCGTACTGTCCGCGCCGAAAGCGCCTAGCTGGAGCCCTGTTGCACAAGTCCTGGTGGGGTTTGTTGGTTCGAGGGCTATTTTCCTGCAAGCAAGAGAACTTTTGGTTATATGACGGCCTGCGCGAGCGGTTTGGATGCCAGCGGTCCCGTGGATCTCACCATTCGCTTGAGTTCGGGCACGCACGAGCCGCAGTTGGTGCCGCAGCGCAGTTGGCCTTGCAGTTGCGCCAGTCGGTCGTCGTCGGTGCCATGGCAGTGCGCCAGTTGGGCGGTGATGGCGGCGTCTGTCACGTTGAAGCAGGTGCACACCGGTTTGCCGCGCGACTGCACGGCCACGGGGGCCTTGGCGCCGGGCACCAGCAGCAGGCGGCCGTAGGTCTGTGCAGGCAGCTCTTCCTGCAGCAGGGTCTTGAGCCAGCCTTCGGCGCTGGTGTCGCCAGCGAGCACGATGCCTTCGAGCGTGGTGTTGTCGCCCTGGCGCGCCAGCCGTGCGGCACGGCGCTGGCCGCGTTTTTTGTCGGCATAACGCAGCGTGTCGGCGCCTGCCATGCCCAGCAGGGCCTCGATCTGTGCAATCAACGCATCGGGCGGTGCCTCGTGGGCGGCGGCGCGCAGCAGCACGCCAGTGCGCTCGCGGCCGGGCTCATCCAGCGGGGTGTTGTTGCTGAAGGGCACGCAACTGGCGAACGCAAACTGCGCCATCAGTGCGGACAAGGCTTCGCGCGCTGCCAGTGCGCCTTCGGCAGGCAGCCAGGCCATGGCCAGCAGCGTCCACGGCAGTTCGGCCTTGAGCACCTTGACGGCCGCGTGTTTCAGCTCGGGCTGTTTGGAGGTGGGGCAGAACGCCGAGGTGGTGAGCGCATTCACACCCGCCAGCCGCTCGCCGGTGGAGGACACGCCGCTCAAAAATTCGCTGCCCCAGTGCATCGCCATGAACACCTGCGACAGGCCTAGCGTGGTGTCGGCCTGCACGGGCACCACGATGGAGCCGCGCTTGCTGGTCACATGCACCAGGTCGCCGCTGGCCAGCCTGCGCCGCTCCATGTCCTGCGGGTGCATCTGCAGGCTGGGTTCGGCCACATGGCCAAACAGGCGGCCCAGCGTGCCGGTGCGGGTCATGCCGTGCCACTGGTCGCGCAGCCGGCCCGTGGTCAGGCTGAAGGGGTAGCGCGATTCGCGGGGCTCGGCGGTGGGTTGCCATGCGTGTGCAGCAAAACGCGCGCGGCCGTCGGCGGTGGGGAACACGCCATCTTCGTACAGGCGGGCCTTGCCGGTGGTGGTGCCATCTTCCAGCGGCCACTGCTGCGGGCCTTGGGCTTCGAGCATCTCCCAGGACAGCCCCGTGATGTCCAGGTCACGCCCACGTGTGCTCTCGCGGTGCTCCTTCCACACGGCTTCTGCGCCCATATCGGCAGCGTCTGTGGCGTAGGGGAACAGCGTGGGTGCACCAGGCCGCAGGCGTGCCTCCAGCTCGTGCGCAAACTGCACCGCAATGGCCCAGTCGTGGCGCGCCAGGCCGGGTGCGGGCACGGCAGTGCGCACGCGCGAGATGCGGCGCTCGCTGTTGGTCACCGTGCCGGTCTTTTCACCCCAGGTGGTGGCGGGCAGCAGCAGGTCGGCGTAGTTGCAGGTGGCGGCAGTGGCAAAGGCTTCTTGCACCACCACAAACTCGGCGCGCTGCAGGGCGCGGCGCACGGTGGCTTGGTCGGGCATGCTTTGCGCGGGGTTGGTGCAGGCAATCCACAGGGCCTTGATCTCGCCGTCGGCAGCGGCCTGGAACATCTCCACCGCCGTCTTGCCGGGCTTGGATGGCACATCGGCCACGCCCCACAGCGCGGCGACTTCGGCGCGGTGCTGCGGGTTGGCCAGGTCGCGGTGGGCGCTGAGCAAATTGGCCAGCCCACCCACTTCGCGCCCACCCATGGCGTTGGGCTGGCCGGTCAGGCTGAAGGGGCCCGCGCCGGGTTTGCCGATCTGCGCGGTGGCCAGGTGCAGGTTGATGAGTGTGGCGTTCTTGGCCGTGCCGCTGCTGCTTTGGTTGAGGCCCTGGCAGTAGAGGCTCAGGGTGGCTTTGGAGGTGGCGAACCATTTGGCGGCGGTGGTCAGGTCGGCCACGCTGATGCCGCAGGTCTGCGCCACACGCTCGGGCGTGGCGTCGCGCACCAGGGCCTTGAGTTCGTCAAAGCCCGTGGTGTGTGCGGCGATGTAGGCGGTGTCGACCCAGCCCTCCCACAGCATGATGTGCAGCATGCCGTTGAACAGCATCACGTCGCTGCCGGGCTGGATGGGCAGGAACAGGTCGGCCATGCCCGCCGTGTCGGTGCGGCGCGGGTCGGCCACGATGACCTTCATGCCCGGGTTGGCGGCGCGTGCGTCTTCGATGCGGCGGAACAGGATGGGGTGCGCCCAGGCCGCATTGCTGCCCACGATGAACAGGCACTGCGCGTGGTTCACGTCGTCGTAGCAGGCGGGCGGCGCGTCGGCACCCAGCGTTTGCTTGTAGCCCGCCACAGCGCTGCTCATGCACAGGCGCGAGTTGGTGTCGATGTTGTTGGTGCCGATCAGGCCCTTGGCCAGTTTGTTGAAGACGTAGTAGTCCTCGGTGAGCAACTGGCCGCTGACGTAGAAGCCCACGGCATCAGGGCCGTGCTGGGCGATGGTGTGGGCGAACCGGTCGGCTGCCAGCGTCAGTGCGGCATCCCAGGTCACGGGCAGGGCGGCTTCGTTGCGCTGTGCGCGTTGCAGGGGGTGCAGCAGGCGGGTTTGCAGGGTGACCGGGCTGGTGGCTGTGAGGTGCAGGGTCGAGCCCTTGGTGCACAGGCGGCCAAAGTTGGCGGGGTGTGTGGGGTCGCCGCGCACACCGGTGATCTGGGTGCCTGTGCTTTCGATGATCACGCCGCAGCCTACGCCGCAGTAGGGGCAGGTGGATTTGGTTTCTTGCATGGCGTGGTTGGGGTTGTTTTGGCCTCAGGCGCTAGTGCATGTTGCGCTGTCAGCTATTGTTTTGATAGTGCTGTCGTGTCCTCGCCGGGTACGCATGCGGCGCCTGGGGCGCAACACTCTCCACCGCTCACACGCCCACCGTTCTGCGCGCAGGCCCTGCGATGGGGCGCGTCAAATCCGTGGCCACCGTCGCCAGCTCGCTCGCGTCCAGGTACACCGCGCCGTCTTCCACCTTCACGGCAAACTTCGGCGTGCAGCCCTCATCGGGCGCCGAGGCCTGGCCGTCGCACAGGCCAATGGTCCAGTTGTGCAGGGGGCACGCCACATGGGTGCCAAACACGATGCCCTGGCTCAGCGGGCCGCCCTTGTGCGGGCAGCGGTCCAGCAGCGCGAACACGCCACCGGCGTCGTTGCGGAAGATGGCCACGTCCAGGCCCTGGGGGCGCGCCACGCGGCGTGAGCCCAGCACGGGGATGTCGTCCACCCGGCAGATCAGCTTCCATTCAGGGGTTGGGTTGTTGGTGGTCATGGGAATCGTCCTTGGTGTTGTTCGGTGGGGTGTCGGGGGCGCGCGTGGTGCCGTTGCAGGGCAGGCCTTCAGCTGCTGCCCAGCGCTGCATACAGGCCGGTCACGCGGTCCATGCTGGCGAGCAGGTTTTCGCTGCTCACAAACACTTCAGACACCTGGCGGAAGGTGTTGTTGCTTGTGCCCAGGCGTTGCAACGCGGCGTCGAAAAAGACCCACTGGCCATCGGCCAGCAGCAGCTCTTGCCGGATGCGATCGGTGGCCTGTGGGGCATTGCGCAGCAGCTCGGTGGCGCTGATGAACTCGTCGCGCGCCTTGGCGATCTCGGTGGTGGCGGTGGAGGTGTCCACCCCCAGCATGGCCGACAGGCAGAACTTGGCCATGCGCTGGCTCAGCATGCGCTGGCGGCCTGCCACGTTGACCAGCTTGCCCACGGGCTTGCCCGAGGCGGCTTCGTACTGCACGGTGCCCTGGTGGGCCAGGGCCAGCACCTTGGCGTCGGCCTGCAGCAAGGCGGCAGCGCCGTCGCGCGACGGGCTGGTGCCCAGCAGCGTGGCCTTGTGGTCGGTCCAGGCCGATTCCAGCTTGGTGTAGGTGTCGCGGATGGTGGGCGAGGGCGCGTAGGCCTTGAGTTCGCCCAGCTGGCGCTCGAACAGCGCCAGCGACTGGTCCAGCACGGCGCGCGCGGCTGGCGTGTCGGATTTGTGCGCCAACGCCAGCCAGGCCTTGCCCATGCGCTGGCTCAGCATGCGCTGGCGACCTGCCTTGTTGATGGCGTCGTTCAGGTCAGTGACCTGGGCCTGGGCGGTGCCCAGCGACATGATGCCCAGGGTGCTCCAGGCCGTGGTGTAGCCGGCGGCGGTCAGCAAGGTGCGGCGTTGCATGGTGTGGGGCTCCGGGCGCTTCAGGCAGCGGTCAGCGGGGCAAACTGGCGCGTGTCCACGGCTGCCTTGTCAAACTCGAACCAGGGGTCGGGCTCGCCGTCCAGCGCGAACTGCAGCTGCTCCCACAGCGCCTTGCGGCCTTCGTGGTCTTCCAGAATGCGCTTTTTCACATAGTCCAGGCCCACGCGGCTCACGTAGTGCACGGTGCGCTCCAGGTACCAGCCTTCCTGGCGGTACAGCTCGCAGAACGCGCCGGTGTACTCCAGCACTTCTTCGGCGGTTTTGAGCTTGGTGAAGAAGTGCGCCACCTCGGTCTTGATGCCGCCGTTGCCGGCCACGTACATCTCCCAGCCGCTGTCCACGCCGATGATGCCCACGTCCTTGATGCCGGCTTCTGCGCAGTTGCGCGGGCAGCCCGACACTGCGAACTTGACCTTGTGCGGCGCGTACATGCGCCACATGGCGCGCTCCAGGTCCTTGCCCATCTGGGTGCTGTCCTGGGTGCCCATGCGGCACCACTCGCTGCCCACGCAGGTCTTCACGGTGCGCAGTGCCTTGGCATAGGCATGGCCGCTGGGCATGCCGATGTCCTTCCACACGTTAACCAGGTCTTCCTTCTTCACGCCCAGCAAATCGATGCGCTGGCCCCCTGTGACCTTGATGGTGGGGATGTTGTACTTGTCGGCCGCATCGGCAATGCGGCGCAGCTCGTCGGCCGTGGTTTCGCCGCCCCACATGCGGGGGATGACGCTGTAGGTGCCGTCTTTCTGGATGTTGGCGTGGCTGCGCTCGTTGATGGCGCGGCTTTGCGGGTCGTCCTTCGCGTCCTTGGGCCAGGTGCTGATGAGGTAGTAGTTGACGGCGGGGCGGCAGGATGCGCAGCCGTTGGGCGTCTTCCACTCCATGAACTTGAACACATCGCCAATGCTCAGCAGCTTGTTGGCACGGATCGCGTCGCGCACCGCCTGGTGGCCGTGGTCGGTGCAGCCGCACATGGCCTTGGTCTTGGGCGTGGCGCTGTAGTCGCCACCGGCAGTGAACATGATGATCTGCTCGACCAGGCCCGTGCACGATCCGCACGATGCGCTGGCCTTGGTGTGCTTGCGCACTTCATCCAGCGTGAACAGGCCCTTGTCCTTGATGGCCTTGCAGATGGCGCCTTTGGTCACGCCGTTGCAGCCGCAGACCTCGTCGCTGTCCTGCATGGCGGCGGCCTTGCTCTGGCCCTGGTGGCCGGTGTCGCCCAGATGCGATTCGCCAAACATCAGCTTGTCGCGAATGTCGGTCACGCTGCGGCCATCGCGCAGCAGCTTGAAGTACCAGCTGCCGTCCACCGTATCGCCATAGAGGCAGGCGCCCACCAGCTTGTCGTCCTTGATGACCAGCTTTTTGTACACGCCGCCAAAGGGGTCGCTCATCACGATTTCTTCGGTGTTGTCGCCGCCCTGAAAGTCGCCTGCGCTGAACAGGTCGATGCCTGTCACCTTGAGCTTGGTGGAGGTGAGCGAACCCTGGTAGCGGCCAATGCCGAACTCGGCCAAATGGTTGGCCAGCACTTTGCCCTGCTCGAACAGCGGGGCCACCAGGCCATAGGCAATGCCCCGGTGTGCCGCGCATTCGCCCACGGCATAGATGCGGGCGTCGGTGGTGGTCTGCAGCGTGTCGCTCACGACAATGCCGCGGTTCACGTGCAGGCGCATCTTTTCGGCGAGTTGCGTGTTGGGGCGAATGCCCACGGCCATCACCACCAGGTCGGCGGGCACTTCGGTGCCGTCCTTGAACTTGACGCTGGCCACCCGGCCTTCGGCATTGCCCACCAGCTCCTGGGTCTGCGCACCCATCAAAAAGCGCATGCCACGGTCTTCCAGCGACTTCTGCAGCATCTTGCCCGCCACGTCATCGAGCTGGCGCTCCATCAGCGAGGGCATCACGTGCACCACGCTCACGGTCATGCCGCGCTTCATGAGGCCGTTGGCAGCCTCCAGGCCCAGCAGGCCGCCTCCTATGACGACGGCGTGCTTGTACGTGGCGGCGGCGTCGATCATGGCCTGTGTGTCGGCAATGTCGCGGTAGGCCAGCACGCCCTGGAGGTCTTTGCCGGGCACGGGCAGGATGAAGGGGTTGGAGCCCGTGGCCATGATGAGGCGGTCGTACTCGGCGGTGATCACGTCACCGTCTTTGCTGGTGGCGGTGACCACGCGGCGCACGCGGTCCACATCGGTCACCGTGAAGCCGGTGTGCAGCGTGATGTGGTTGTCGGCGTACCACTGCCAGTCGTTGAGGATGATCTCGTCAATCGTCTGCTCGCCCGCCAGCACGGGCGACAGCAGAATGCGGTTGTAGTTGGGGTGCGGCTCGGCCCCGAAGACCGTGATGTCATACAGATCGGGGGCAATCTTGAGCAGCTCTTCCAGCGTGCGCACACCGGCCATGCCGTTCCCCACCATCACCAGTTTGAGCTTTTTCATCGTGACTCCGTCGGTTCCATCGCCTGGGCGATGCAAAAAACAAAAAAGGCGTCCACACGATGCAGCTCCGACATTCCATCGAAACCGCATGTGGGGACGCCTTCGTCCGTACAACCCCTTGGTGCGCCGTTGCACCGCTGAATTGCGTGGCCCAGCTGGGCCGTTGCTTCGGGTAAGCAATGCCCGTGCCAGAGTTTGTGCACTGATGTGGGGTGATCCGGTGTTGTCCGCCCTGCAGAGGGCGGAGTTTTGGGTGTTGACGGGTGGCTCGGCTGCGCGGCGCGGTGCGTGCATGCACCACCTTGGGCATGGAACCTGCATGGAGGTGGTGCATGAGTTTTGAACTGGACATCGGCCATACCTCGCAGGCCGGGCGCAACGAAGTCAATGAAGACTTTGCCGCCCTGGTGCAGGGGCAGGGGCGCGACCGCGAACGCGGCGCCATCGCTGCCATTGCCGATGGTGTAAGCACCGGAGGCAAGGGCCGCGAAGCCGCACAGACCACGGTGAAAACGCTGGTGAACGACTACTTCGCCACGCCCGACACCTGGGACACCACCGTGGCGCTGGACCGCATCCTGAGCGCGCACAACGGCTGGCTCGCGTCGATGAACCGGCGCCGCCAGCCAGCCGTGGGCCTGACCACGCTCACCGCCGTGGTGCTGCGCGGCCAGTCGTACACGCTGGCCCATGTGGGCGATACGCGCGCCTATCTGCTGCGGGGCGGCCGGCTGCAACTGCTGACGACCGACCATGTGATGGCGCAGCGTGACCTGGCGCACCAGCTCACCCGCGCCATGGGCTTGGACGACCATGTGGTGGTGGATTACAGCCAGGGCGAACTGCACAGCGGCGACCTGCTGGTGCTGCTGTCCGATGGCGTGCACGGCAGCCTGCCCGAGCGTGAACTGCGCCAGTTGCTGCTGCAGCCACAGGATGCCAACACCGCCAGTGCCGCCAGCGCCCAGGCGCTGAGCGAGGAGATCACGCGCGCAGCCCTGCGCCGGGGCAGCACCGACAACGTGACCGCGCTGGTGGTGCGGGTGCAGGGGGCGCTGGAGGCTACCTTGCAGGATGAGTCCCGCCGGGCGCAGCACTTGCCAGTGTTGCCGCTGCTCAAGGTGGGCGAGCCGGTGGATGGCCTGGTGGTGACCGCGCTGGTGGCCGACAGCGGGGTGCACCGCATCTACCAGGTGCGCGACCCGGCCACACAGCGGCTGTACGCGCTCAAGACGCTGGTGCCCGCCCGCTCGCACGATGCGCAGGAGCGCGCCACTCTGGCGCATGAGGCCTGGGTGGCCCGGCGCATGCAGTCCGGCCACGCGGCGGTGCACCTTGCGCGCCTGAACACCTGGCCGCCAGAGCAGGGCGGTGCAAGCCCTGGCGCCAGTGCGTTTTATCTGCTCTATGACTGGCATGCGGGCCAGACCCTGGGCCAGCGCCTGCGCGGCCGCCAGCACCTGGGCGTGCCGCAGGCCGTGTCGGTGGTGATGCAGGCGGCGCAGGTGCTGGGCTGGCTGCATCGGCAAGGGGTGGTGCACCGCGACATCAAGCCCGACAACCTGCACCTGGGCGACGACGGTGTGTTGCGGGTGCTGGACCTGGGCGTGGCCCTGTCGGGCCGCGAGCCCGAGGCCACGCGCCGCCTGCACGCAGGCACCCCCAGCCACATGAACCCCGAGCAGTGGCCGGGCTATGAAAAGAACGGGGACCCCGCTGGCCAGTTGCCCGATGCGGGCAGCGACCTGTTCGCCCTGGGCGTCACGCTGTACCAGCTGCTGAGCCATGGGCGCCTGCCCTATGGCGAGGTGGTGCAGTACCAGCTGGGCCGCTACCACCGCGACCCGTTGGCCCCCAGCCGCCACAACCCCAGCGTGCCCATCTGGCTCGACCAGATCGCCTTGAAGGCCGTGGCCCGCCAGCGCACACAACGCTTTGAAACTGCCGAGGAACTGCTGCTGGCCCTGGAGCGGGGGGCTTCGCGTCCCTTGTCCGCCCCTGGACCGCAGCCGCTGATGCAGCGCGATGCCACGGCGCTGTGGAAGATCGCGCTGGCGGTGAGTGTGCTGGTGAACCTGTTGCTGGTGTATTGGCTGCTGTTTTTGCCGCGATGAGATCGATGGATTTGCTATTGAAATTATAGCTATCGACGCATATGAGAAATGCGCTTGGCGGCGATTGGGCTTGAAATTTTGGGTGGTCGGCGCGTTGACTGACTACGGACGTTCACGCGCCCCGGGCGCGGCCACCCTTCTGGCGAAAGTGTGGCAAGCGCTGGCGCGCTCCCCGGCTGCGCCGGTCATGCGCTACGCGCACGGCCACCCTTCTGGCGAAAGCGCTGGCAATGCTGCGCCTTGGCTGGCTACGCCAGCTCAGGCACTGCGTGCCCGACCGCCCTTTTCTGCCCACGTACGGGTCCAGCGGATCTGCATGACCCGCAACAGCACCAGCATGGCAGCGGCGCACACCGCAATGCCCACAAAGCCCCACAGGTAGGTGCCGGTGTACTGGCGCGAAAAGCCCATGCCGTTGGGGATGAGGCCGCCACCCAGCGCGCCGATCTCGCCAATCATCGAGCCGGCGACGGCCGTGGACAGCGGCCAGCGCAGCGGCACCAGCTGGAACAGCGCGCCGTTGCCCGCGCCCAGTGCCGCAAAACACACCAGGAACAGCAGCATCGTCACCGGCAAGGAGTTCTCGGCCAAGCCGCACAGCACCATGCTCACGGCGGTGATGGCCAGCACACCCGTGAGCGTGTTGACGCCGCCCCAATGGTCGGACAGCCAGCCGCCCATCACCCGCAGTGCCGCACCCAGAAAGGCGGCCAGCATGGTCAGTTGCCCTGCCTGCACCTTGCTCACGCCAAACTGGTCGTAGAAGTAGCTGGGCAGGAAGGCCGTCAGACCGATGAAGCCGCCAAAGGTCACGGCGTAGATCAGGCTGAACGCCCAGCCATCTTTTTCAAAGAGACAGGCAATGTGTTCGCGAAACGTGGCGTGGGGCGCGAGGTCTGGCGGTTCCTTTGCATACACCGCCATCACCACGGCGGGCACGGCCACGCTCACGGCGGCAAAGCCATACACCGCCTGCCAGCCAAACTTCTGCGCCAGGGCAGGCGCCAGCAGCGCTGCCACGGCAGTGCCCACATTGCCTGCGCCCACGATGCCCATGGCCAGGCCCTTGTAGCGCGGTGGAAACGAGCCCGAGCCCAGCGACAGCGCCACGCCAAAGCTCGCCCCCGCCACGCCCAGCAGGATGCCCAGCGCCAGCAGGTCGTTGAAGGTGTGCACGAACAGGTAGCCATAGCCCATGGCCAAAAAGATGCCGGCCATCTCGACCAGGGTGGCGCGCTTGCGGCCGATGTACTGCGCCAGGATGCCCAACGGAAACCGCATCAGCGCTCCCGCAAAAATCGGGATGGACAGCATCATGCCCATCTGGGTGGGGGAGAGCTGGAAGCTCTCGCGGATGAACGGCGCCATCGCACCGTTGATGACCCACACCGCGCACGAAAAGCCGAAGTACAGAAACGACGCCCACAGCGTGGGCGCGTGGCCGGATTTGAGGAACTCTCTGAAGTAATGCATGGGTGTGAGTGCAAAGGGCTGAGGGGGTGACCCCTTCGCCCGGCCAGAAAACAAAAAGGCGTCCACACGGGCTGCGCGGGCTGACCAGCCCCAACGCACTCCATGAAGACGCCAACGTCCTGTTCGCCCAATCCGCCATTGCACCGGGCTGACACGCGGCCAGCGTTGGCCGCGCCTTATGGCAAGCAATGGCTATGCCAGTGCCGGTATGGGGGAGGGATTGTGAGGAAATTGCCAGAAAGCGCTTGTGAGTTAAGCACTGCCAGCTATCAAAAATGAAGCGCATTTTCTGCCGGATGCTCACTTTGGTGCGTTGCAGCGGAGTGCGACGCACAGTGTTGGTGTTGCGCACTGAGTTGGTGAGTTGGCGATTGAGGCGCTATTTATCTGTTTCAAATCCATGGCCTTCGTCATAGGATGTGTTCGGCTTTTCCACTGCCGTGTTGCCCGGTCAGGGAGCGACAAGGCGTCTACGAAATGGGGTTCCCATGCGCGTCAATCTGCCGGTCAGCCAGCACGAATATGCGTTTCCCAAGGGCCAGACTCTGGTGTCCACCACGGACCTCAAGGGCCGCATCCTGTACTGCAACCCGATGTTCATCGAGGTCAGCGGCTACGAAAAGGAAGAGTTGCTGGGCCAGCCCCACAACATCGTGCGACACCCCGACATGCCCGAGGAGGCCTACCGCGACATGTGGGAGACCATCGCCAAAGGCATCCCCTGGTCGGCCCCGGTCAAGAACCGGCGCAAGGACGGTACGTTTTACTGGGTGATGGCCAACGTCACTCCGCTCATGCAGGGCGACCAGCCCACGGGTTATATGTCGGTGCGCACCGAAGCCACGCGCGAACAGATCCAGGCGGCCGAGTCGCTGTACAAGCAGATGCAGGCCGAAAAGCAGGCGGGCACGCTGGTGCACCGGCTGTCGGCCGGGCAACTGGTCAAAGACACTCTGTGGGGCCGTGTAGCCAGGGCTTTGGCGCTGGGGCCCATGGGCAAGATGATGGTGTGTACCTTGCTGCTGGTGGTGGCCTCGTGGTGCGCTGCCTTGCTGGGCGGGCACACGCTGTCGCTGGCGTCAGGGGCCGCGTGGCTGGGGGTGGTGGTGCTGGCGCTGGGCATGGCGGTCTACCTGCACCAGGTCACGGTGGCGCCGTTGTCGCAGATGCTGCTGTGGGCCAACCGCATGGCCGCGGGCGACCTTACCCAGAAGATATCGGCATCGCGCAGCGACACGGTGGGCCAGCTGCAAAAGGCGCTGGCGCAGCTCAACGTGAACCTGCTGTCCATCGTGCGCGACGCGCGGCAGGAGAGCGAGCACATGCAGGTCTCCACCCGCGAGATTGCCCAGGGCAACCAGGACCTGTCGTCGCGCACCGAGGCGCAGGCCAGCAACCTGCAGCAGACAGCCGCGTCGATGGAGGAAATCACCGGCACCGTCAAGCAAACCGCCGAATCCGCGCGCCAGGCCACGGTGCTGGCGACCCAGGCCACCCAGGTCACCGAGCGCAGCAGTGCCGCTGTGGATGGTGTGGCCAGCACCATGAAGCAGATCCAGGCCGCATCCGGCCGCATCAGCGAGATCACGCAGCTGATCGACTCCATTGCCTTCCAGACCAACATCCTTGCCCTCAACGCCGCAGTGGAGGCTGCGCGCGCCGGGGACCAGGGGCGGGGCTTTGCGGTGGTGGCCTCCGAGGTGCGCAGCCTGTCGCACCGCACGCTCTCGGCCGCCAAGGAGATCCGGCAGCTCATCGACGACTCGGCCACCAAGGTGACCGAGGGCCATGAAAAAACCGACGCTGCGCAGAAAACCATGACCGAGTCGCTGGAGCTGGTGCGCCGGGTCAACACACTGATTGGCGAGATCCACAGCGCCTCCAACGAGCAGCTCAGCGGCATCTCGCAGGTAAACTCGGCCGTGGCGCAGCTCGATACCATCACGCAGCAAAACGCCGCGCTGGTGGAAGAGAACGCCGCCTCGGCCATGCAGCTCAATGGCCAGGCGCAGACCATGACCGAGACGGTGCAGGTGTTCCGCATCGACGCGTCGGCACCCACCCAGTCGCGCGATGCTGTGGCGCTGCGCAAGGAGATGAAGGCCTCATCCAGCAGCAGGGCCCTGGCGGCGGCCTGAGGGCCCAATCAACCACACGAGCTACAGCGCGCGATGACGGTGTTGTCTCCCCTATGGTCCGCCCGCTCCCAGTGCCGAGGGCGTTGGCCCGTTGCGCAACCGCTTTCGGTGGGTTGTGGATTTCGATCAGCGGCAGATCGCCAATGACTGTGTTGCGCACCGCGTGCATGGACTCATTCTGTTCAAAGGGCAAGAGACAAAACCGGTGGTTGGGTTGATCGTGATGGAGTGGTGCGGGGTGGATGTTGAAGTGAGACAATATGTTGACTTGATTGCCGCGCGGTTGCAGTCTGCACAACCCACTAAGAACTCACGTATGCACCACCCTGATTCCAAAGCACAGATTGCCCGTATGGAGCTGGCTAACCGGCTGTTTTTTCGGCTGTACCAATGTGCGAACTTGTTGCATAAAACCGGTTCGCGAGCGGTGGAGAGCGAGGGGCTGACCACGCAGCAATGGGCGGTGCTGGGTGCCCTTTCGCGCGAAGAAGCGCAGCAGGGTATGGGGGTGAACGAGCTGGCGCGCTACCTGTTGGTCAGCCGCCAGAACCTCGCGGGGGTGATTGGACGCCTGGAGCGCGATGGCCACATCTGTATGGAGACCGATGAGAAGGACCGCCGCTCCCGCCTGATCAAGATGACCGAGTCCGGACGCATGACGTGGCTGGTCAAGGCCCGGCCCAAGATCGATGCATATTACGAGCAGGCGCTGGACGAATTCTCGGTGGGAGACATCACCCACACGCTGCACTACCTGCTCAAGCTGCTGGACAACATGCAGCGCCTGGATACTGGCGCGGAGTCCGAGGGCTGAGCCTGCTAAGGACTTCCCGCTGCCGGTTGGGGGCGATCGGGGCCTTCAGCTCAGCGATGTTCGAACGCTGGGGCGCGTTTGTCCAGGAACGCGTGCATGCCCTCGTGGGCGTCGGCACTGGCAAAGCGCTCGTACAGCGCATGGCGCTCAAACAGAATGCCTTCGGTCAGCGGGCTTTCCCAGGCGCGGTTGACCGATGCCTTGATGGCCATGAGTGCGGGCAGCGAGAAGCCGGCAATCTGCGCCGCGAGGGTGAGCGTGCGGTCCAGTAACTCGGCGTCGGGTACGACGCGCGAGACCAGACCATAGCGGTCGGCCTCTTGCGCATCGAGCATGCGGCCCGACAGACACATGTCCATCGCTTTGGCCTTGCCGATGGCGCGCGGCAGGCGCTGCGTGCCCCCCGCGCCCGGCAGCATGGCGAGCTTGATTTCAGGCAGCGCGAACCGGGCTGATTCAGCGGCAACGATGATGTCGCAGGCCAGGGCCAGCTCACAGCCGCCGCCCATGGCAAAGCCTGCCACGGCCGCCAGCACCGGTTTGCGCACTTGGCGAATGGTCTCCCAGTTGCGGGTGATGAAGGCGCCCCGGTACACATCCATGAACGACCAGTCGGCCATGGCTGCAATGTCGGCACCGGCCGCAAATGCCTTGGTGCTGCCGGTGAGGACGATGGCGCCGACATCGTCTTCCGCATCGAAGGCCAGCAGGGCGGCGCTCAGCTGGTCCATCAGGGCGTCGTTGAGTGCGTTGAGCTGCTGGGGCCTGTGGAGCGTGATCACGCCCACCCGGCCCCGGGTTTCCGTCAGTACCAAAGCGTCATTCATGGTGGGTGTGGCGGGTGGCCGGGTCAGTCGATGTTGATCTTGGCTTCCTGGATCAGGCCAGACAGCAGCTTGGTCTCTTCGGTCAGAAGGGTGCGGAACTCGGCGTTGTCCAGGCCCACGGGCTCGGCGCCCAGCGATTCATAGCGGTTCTTGGTGCTGGGCAGGGCCAGCACCTTGGCGATCTCCCGGGCCATACGTGCCGTGACGTCTGCAGGCGTGCCATTGGGGGCCCACATACCAAACCAGATGTCCAGCTCCGCACCCTTGAAGCCCAGCTCTGCCAGCGTGGGCACGTCCGGGAAGAACGACGACCGCTTGGCCCCTGCCACGGCCAGCATGCGTACCTTGCCTGCGCGCACGTGCGGGAAGGCAATGCCTGGGTCAAAAACATAGTCCGCCTGGTTGGCCATCACATCCTGCAATGCAGGCGCTGCGCCCCGGTAAGGGATGTGCGTTGCAAACACGCCGGTGACCTTCTTGAACAACTCGCCCGCCAGGTGCGGTGGCGTGCCGGGGCCTGCGGAGGAGTACGACAGTTTGCCCGGGTTGGCGCGGGCATAGGCCACAAACTCCCTGGCGTCCTTGAAGGTGGACTGGGGCTTGACCACCAGGTACATCTGGCTGCGGCCCACGCCCGCGATGGGCGTGAGGTCCTTGGCCGGGGCAATGCTCTGCTTGAAGAGGAAAGGGTTGGCCGTTTCGAACGAAGTAGGCGCAATCAGGAAGGTGTGGCCGTCTGCAGGTGCGCGAATCACTTCGGCCGCTGCCACGTTGCCGCTGGCGCCAGGTTTGTTGTCCACCACGACGGGCTGGCCCAGCGCTTCGGTGAGCGACTGGGCCATGACGCGTGCCATCACATCGGTGGTGCCGCCTGGGGCAAAGCCGACCACGATCTTGACCGGCTTGGTGGGCCAGGCCTGCGCATGCGCCGTGCCGATGGCGCCCAGGACACAGAGTGCCAGGGCGGCAGACTGGATGAGGCGTCTGCGGATGGGGGAAGGTTGGTGTGTAAGCATGTCGTTGTCTCCTGCTGGTTTGTTGTGTAGTAGTGATCGACGGGAAAACGGTGGCAACCTTCAGGCAGCCTGTTCGCGCAGCATTTCGCGCAGCTTGAACTTCTGGATCTTTCCGGACGGTGTGGCTGGCATCACGTCTCGCACGATCAGGCGCTCGGGGATGTACTGCACGGCAATCTTCTGGTCCTTGAGGAACTGCACCAGGCCTGGCAGGTCGATGGTCTGCCCGGGCTTGGGCACCACCACGGCGCAGGCCCGCTCGCCCAGGCGCTCGTCAGGGTAGGCCACGATGGCCGCCATGGCGATGGCGGGGTGGCGATAGAGCAGCGACTCGACTTCAACCACCGGAATGTTCTCGCCGCCGCGGATGATCACGTCCTTGCTGCGGCCGGTGATGCGCAGGTAGCCGCGCTCGTCGATGCGGGCCAGGTCGCCGGTGTCGAACCAGTCGTCGGCGTCGGTGGCGTTCAGGTGTGCGCGGTGCAGGTAGCCGCCAAAGTTGGAGCATGAGCGCAGCAGCAGCTTGCCGGGCTCGCCTGGCGGCAAGGCGTTGCCGTCCACATCCACCACCTTGATCTCCACGCCAGGCAGTGGGCAGCCATCGGTGTTGAAAGAGCGTTCATCGTCGTCCTCCAGACGGGTGAGCGTGACAGCGCCGTTCTCGGTCATGCCCCAAGCCGAGACGATATTGGCGCCCAGCGCCTTGCGCGCCTGTTCCACCAGCGGACCAGGGATGGGCGCGCCAGCGCACAAAAAGGTGCGCAGGCTGGGCACGGCTACGCCGCTGTCAGCCACCGTACGCGCCAGATCGGTGAGGAACGGCGTGGAGGCCATGGTGAAGCTGGCCTTCTCTGCATTGATCAGTGCAATGGCCTTGGTGGGCTCCCACACGTCCTGCAGCACGGCACTGGCCTGTAGGAGGATGGGCATGATCAGGCCGTACATGAAGCCCGTCTGGTGTGCCATGGGCGAGGCCATCAACACCACGTCGTCGGCACCCAGGTGCAAGCGCTCGGCGTACGGGATGATGTTGGCCATCACGGTGTTGGCCGAGTGCATCACGCCCTTGGGCTCGCCCGTGGTGCCCGACGTGTAGATGAGCTGGGTGACTTCGTCGGGGCCGGGGCGGTGGGCGGTCAGGATGGCTTGCGCATCGGGCTGCTGTTCCCATTCGGGACCGCTGAGCAGGGCGTCAAAGCTGTTGGCACCACTGCCACCGACCACCACCACATGCTTGAGGTGCGGCAGGGTGGGCTGGAGGGCGGTGATCATTTGCTCAAAATCAAAGCCCCGAAAGGTTTGGGGCGCAATCACCACCTTGGCCTCGCCATGTTGCAGCATGAACGAGAGTTCGCGCTCGCGAAAGATGTGCATCAGCGGGTTCATTACGGCACCGATGCGCGAGCAGGCCAGGTAGGTCAGCGTGAACTGCCACCAATTGGGCAACTGGCACGCCACGATGTCGCCCCGGCCCACGCCCAGGCGCGATAGGCCCACGGCAACGCGATCAGCCATGCGTGCCAACTCGCGGTAGGTAAAGCGGGTGGTGGCTCCCGTTTCCACTTGCAGCGCGGTCAGCGCCAGCTTGTCGGGGCAGATGGCCACGCAGGCGTCCAGCGCATCGTTGATGGTGCGGTCACGCCAGTGGCCTTCGGCCACCCGCTGCGTGCGGCGCGGGGGGAGCAGTACAGCGTCAAATTCCATGGTCTTGTCTCCTGGTGTTGTTGTGGGTGATCCGTGGCCTGCGGTGAGCTGTGGTGACTCAGGGGGGGCGCTCAGGCAGGCACAAACTTGCGGCCGGCTCGGGCGCGGGCGATGATGGTTTTCATGATCTGCGCCGTGCCGTCTCCGATCTGGAAGCCCAGCACGTCGCGCAGGCGCTGCTCCATCAGTCCGCGGTCGTAGCCGCCGTGGCCAAAGCACAGCAGGCATTGGTGGATCACGTCGTAGGCCAGCTTGGGGCCCCACCACTTGGCCATGCCGGCTTCTGCGGTGTGCGGCAGGCCCTTGTCCTTGAGCCACAGTCCCTGCAGGCACAGCAGGCGAGCGCCTTCGACCTCGGTGTCGTACTGCGCCAGCGGATGCGTCACGCCCTGGAACGCCGACAGCGGCTGGCCGAAGGCCTGGCGCTGGGTGATGTATTCCCAGGTTTCCTCCAGTGCCACGCGCGCCACGGCCAAGCATTGCAGACCGATGAGCGAGCGCGAGAAGTCAAAGCCGTGCATTACCTGCACGAAGCCCTTGTTCTCGTCGCCTAGGCGGTGGCTGATGGGCACGCGCACGTTCTCGAAAAAGATCGAGCCGCGGCCAATGGCGCGTTGGCCATGGCAGTCAAAGCGGTTGGTGGTGATGCCAGGTGTATCCATGGGCACCAGCACGGCGGTCACCCCATGCGCGGCCTGCTCGGGTGTGCCGGTGCGACCAAACACCACGGTGATGTCGGCCTGGTCGGCGGCCGAGATGGAGGTCTTTTCACCGTTGATGACGTAATGGTCGCCATCGCGGTCGATCTTCAGGCGCAGGTTGGCGGCGTCGGAGCCGCCGCGCGGCTCGGTCAGGGCGATGGCGCAGATCGCTTCGCCTTGAATGAGCTTCTGCAGCCAGGGGCCGACCACGTCAGGGTTGCCATACTTGGACAGGATCTGCGCGTTGAGCGATGCCAGCAGATTCAGGTACGAGAAGCTCAGGTCGGCGCGGGCAATCTCTTCGTGGATCAAGCCCGCAGCCAGACACCCCATGCCCAGTCCGCCGAACTGCTCGGGCAACTCCGGCACGATGAACCCGAGCGAGCCCATTTCACGCAGCAGGGCGCGGTCCAGCACCCGGGTCTTGTCGCGCTCCAAAAAGCCAGGCGCGACCTTCTCCTGCGCAAAGCGGCGCACCGTTTCAGCCAGTGCCTGCAGGTCTTCGTTGATGTACGGGTTCGGGTTCATCGTTCTTCTCCGGCGGTTGCTTACTTCACGTACTTGCGGAATTCGGGCTTGCGCTTCTCTTTCAAAGCGTTCACGCCTTCTCGCGACTCTTCGGTGTCGTAGTACAGCTTGAGCGCATACATGCCCAGGCCCGCAATGCCAGCCTGGTGGGCGGTGTCTGCGTTGAAGCTGCGCTTTGCAATGGCCAGCGCGGTGGGGCTGCGCTCGCACAGCTCTTCACCAACTTTTTGCACTTCTGCATCCAGCTCGTCGTGCGGGAAGCAGAAGTTGGCAAGGCCCATGGCCACGGCCTCGGCGCCGCTGTAGCGGCGGTTGAGGTACCAGATCTCGCGCGCTTTCTTTTCTCCGACGACCCGGGCCAGGAAAGCCGTGCCGTAGCCGGGGTCCACTGAGCCCATCTTGGGACCGACTTGACCGAACTGCGCCTTGTCGGAGCAGATGGTCAGGTCACAGATGGTGGCCAGCACGTTGCCGCCGCCGATCGCAAAACCTTGCACGCGGGCGATCACGGGCTTGGGCACGTCGCGGATGGCGGTGTGCAGCTCTTCCATAGGCAGCCCAATGGTGCCGCGGCCGTCGTAGTTGCCGCTGTGGGCCGATTGGTCGCCGCCAGTGCAGAAAGCGCGATCGCCAGCGCCGGCCAGCACGATGGCACCCACATCACGGTCATAGCCGGCCTTGTTCAGCGCCTTGATGATTTCGTCGCAGGTCTGACCGCGAAAGGCGTTCATCTTGTCGGGCCGGTTGATGGTGATCCAGGCCACGCCGTTGCGCACTTCGTACAGGATGTCTTCGAAATTCATGGTGTTCTCTCGGTAAAGGTAAGGAGGTATCCGGGGATCAACCGTGCATGGTCAGGCCGCCCGACACGCTGATGACCTGGCCGGTGATGAAGCCCGCGTCATCGCTGCCAAAGAAGGCAATGGCGCTGGCCAGGTCATCGGGCTGGCCCAGGCGGCCCAGGGGGATAGCGCTGCGAAACGCTTCAAGCAGTTTGGTGGGGTCGCGGGCGCCTTCAGCCACACCGGCCAGCAGTGCGGTGTCGGTGGGGCCGGGGCAGACCACGTTGACGGTGATGTTCTGGCGGGCGTGCTCCCGGGCCAGCGTCTTGGACAAGGCCACCAGCCCTCCCTTGCACGCGGAGTACACCGCCTCGCCGGACGAACCACCGCGCGCCGCATCGGACGCGATGTTGACGATACGGCCCTTCTTGCGCTCTGCCATGCCGGGCAGCACGGCGTGCAGCATGTGGAGTGCACCCGTCAGGTTGATGGCAATGAGCTTGTCCCATTCGGCAGGCACGGTCTTGGTGAAAGGCTTGAACACATCCCAGCCGGCGTTGTTGACCAGCACATCGATGGGTCCCAGGGCAGCTTCGGCCGCTGCCACGGCGGTGTCTACCTGGGGGCGCTGTGTGATGTCGCACTGAAAGGCCTGGGCCACGCCTCCTGCAGCCTGGATGCCTTCGGCCACTTTCTGCGCAGCCTCCAGGTTCATGTCGAACACAGCCACCTTGGCGCCTTCTTCGGCAAAGCGGCGGCTGGTGGCCCCACCAATGCCGCCGCCGCCGCCGGTCACGATCACGGTCTTTCCATTCAGATTGCGCATGGTTCTCTCCTGAGTAGTTCGGGGCACACCCCCTGCTACAACAGCAGAAGGCAATTAAGACAACATATTTGCTTATCTTAGTGATGCAAATTAAATATGTCAAACAGTTGTCGTTTGTGGTGGGGTAGGTGTTAACCCGAATTTTTCCCAATAATCGATAGATTTATCGGTGGATAAGAACACCTTTGATAAAAACTTCTTGTTGCCTTTGTGAAAATATATTGTCTTAAATTGAGGTGAGAGCTCTGTGCGCTGACTCCAGTCGCATGCTGGGTAGGAGGTACCGCCGCGACGGCGTGCGCTGCGTGACTGTCTGGGTCTCGTACCGTCTGCAGAGCCGGTGGGAGGCGTGAGCTCAAAGGTGGGCAAAGTGGGGGGGGCGCACGCGACGGTTGTGGCGTGCGACGGCGCTCACCCTGGCCTGAGCGATAGTGAGGAGATGGGTTGTCTGCGCGAGACGAGCGACCGCGTAGCCGCCGGGTCCTGGCGTAGGTCTGTGCGGCGCTGTGGCGTCCGGTGGGCGCCGCGGAGAGAGGGGTCAGGTGCTCTCGCGCACCGTCAGCTCAAACCCTAGATTCACCGAGTTGTGCTCTGGCACCTCGCCGCGCATCAGCGCCAGCAGCATGCGTGCGCTGGCCTCGCCCACGGCGGAGCGTGGCGTGTGTACCGTGGTCAGCGGCGGCAGCATCTGGTCGCTGCCTGCCAGGTCGTTAAAGCCCGCAATGGCCACTTGGCCGGGCACCGACAGACCCAGGCGCTGCGCGGCCAGCAGGCCGCCCTGGGCCAAGTCGTCATTGCAGAAGAACACGGCATCGACACCGGGGCGGGTGCGCAGCAGCTCTTCCAGCAGTTCCCCACCCAGCCGCATCGATGAGGGCTGCGGGCTCAGCAGCTCCAGCTTGGGGTCGTACAGGCCCGCTTCGCGCAGACAGCGGCGGTAGCCCTCTGCGCGCTGCATGGTGCGGGGGTCCAGCTGGGCGGCCACAAAAGCGATCTTTCGGTAGCCTCGCGCCAGCAGGTGGTCCGTCATGCTATGGCCTGCATCCTGCTGCGAAAACCCCACGCAGAACACGCCGGGGGCCGAGGTCATCTCCATCAGGTGCACGCAGGGAACGCTGCTGGCGGCAATCAGGTGACGCGCGGCCTCGGTGCGGTCAAAGCCGGTGACCAGCAGCCCGGCCGGACGGTGCGCGAGGTAGGTGCGCAGCAGCTGCTCCTCCTCTTGCGGGTCGTAGTGCGTGACGCCGATCAGCGCCTGGTAGCCCTGCGGGAACAACGTGCGATGCACGGCCTCCAGCACGTCCACAAACAGCGCGTTGGACAGCAGCGGCACCAGCACAGGCACCTGCACGCTGCGCTGTGAAGCGAGTGCGCGCGCTGCGGGGTCGGGCACATAGCCCAATTGCTCAGCGGCGGCTTTTACGCGCTGCACCAGTTCTTGCGCCACGCCGCGTTCTCCCCGCAGGGCGCGGGAGGCAGTGATGGGGCTGACCTCGGCGGCCTTGGCCACGTCGCTCAGCGTGATGCGGCCGCTGGAGCGGCGTTTTGTCTCGGGTTTGTTCAAGGGTTAACCCTCATGGGGGTTGAGTTTGATCTGGTTAGGATAGCGCTGTCCAGGCTGATGGGCAACGCAACAGGAGCCATTTTGGATCAAGTTGCAGAAGTTGCTACAGATGGTGCGGCATCCAGAGCGGATGCCTTTTTTATGGATTGTTTGGATAGCGCTACCAATATGAGTTTTCAAGCGTCACCGGCTTTTGTGGTTGTCATGGGCGTGGCCGGCTGCGGCAAGTCGAGCCTGGGTTCCGCCCTGGCCCAGGCCGAGGGCCTGCCTCTGATCGAAGGGGACGACCACCATAGCCCCGCCAGCCGCGAAAAGATGCGCCAGGGCATCGCATTGACCGATGCGGACCGTGAAGGCTGGCTGGCCACGTTGGGAAAGCTGCTGCAGGACCAGCCGCGCGGGGTGGTGCTGACCTGCTCTGCGCTCAAGAGGGCCTATCGGGACCGCTTGCGCAATGCTTGCCCCGGTCTGCGTTTTGTCTTTCTGGAGATCGACCGCGCCAACGCCGGCCAGCGGGTGGCTGCCCGAGCGGGCACCCATTTTTTCTCCAGTGCCTTGGTGGACAGCCAGTTCGCCACGCTGGAATCCCCCGTGGGCGAAACGGGCGTGCTGCGCCTGGATGCATTGCTGGACCTGCCCACGCTGCAACAACAGGCCTCGGCCTGGCTGGCAACAAAGGAGACCGCATGAGTTCCCCTGCACAACATGCCGTGCCACAGAGCCGCTTTGCGCGGATCTCCCAGGTGCTCATGGCCAGCTGCCTGGGTGTGATGGCCGTGGCAGTGTTCATCAACGTGGTGCTGCGTTACGGCTTTGGCAGCGGCGTGGCAGCCAGCGAAGAGCTGTCGCGCCTGTTGTTCGTCTGGATGGTGTTCATCGGTGCCGCAGCGGCGTATCCGGCAGGCGAACACATGGCCTTCACCAGCCTGGCTGGCCTGCTGGCCAAGCGCCCGGTGGCCTTTGGCCTGCTGACGGCCGTGATCCGGCTGCTGGTGATCACCGCCAGCGCGATGCTGGCCTGGGGTGCCTGGCAGCAGGTGGTGGTGGGCATGGGCAGCCGCTCGGTCGTCATGGCCTACCCGGCGGCGCTGCTGCCGTTGCCGGCCTTTTTGTGCGCGGTGGCCATTGGTGTGATGGCAACCATCGAATTGATTCAACGCAAGCCGCTGGACCTCGGTCATGGCGCTGAGGTGGAGTGACCATGGGACCCGAAGCGCAGGCTTTTCTCGTTTTCTCGCTGGGCATGCTGGTGCTGATGGGCACGGGCATGAACATGGGCTTGGCCCTGGTGCTCACGGGCGCAGGCATGGCCTGGGTGCTCGACTTCTGGGATGCGCAGTTGCTCGCACAGAACCTGGTGGCCGGGGTGGACAGCTTTCCGCTCCTGGCCGTGCCCTTCTTCATCCTGGCGGGTGAGTTGATGAACTCCGGCGGCATCAGCCGCCGCATCATCGACATGGCGCAGGCCTGGGTGGGGCACATCCGGGGTGGGCTGGGCTATGTGGCCATTGGCGCTGCGGTGCTGATGGCGAGCATGAGCGGGTCGGCCCTGGCCGACACCGCCGCGCTGGCCACCATCCTGCTGCCCATGATGCGCCAGCAGGGCTACCCCATGAACACATCCGCCGGGCTGATTGCCTCGGGCGGCATCATCGCGCCCATCATTCCGCCGTCCATGCCCTTTGTGATCTACGGTGTGACGACCAATACCTCGATCTCGGCGCTTTTCGTGTCGGGCATCGTGCCGGGGCTGATGATGGGCGTGGGTCTCATCTTTGCCTGGCGCTGGGTGTTGCGCGGCATGGACCTGCCCCAGGGCGAGCCCTTGCCCGTCAAGGACCGCCTGCGCGCCACCGTGCGCGCCTTCTGGGCGATGCTGATGCCGCTCATCATCATCGGCGGTATGAAGACCGGCGTGTTCACGCCCACCGAGGCCGCCGTGGTGGCTGCGTTCTATGCGCTGGTGGTGGCCTTGTTCATCCACCGCGAGATGAAGCTTGCCGACATCTACGGCGTGCTGGTGCGGGCGGCCAAGACGACCTCCATCGTGATGTTTTTGTGTGCTGGTGCCCAAGTGGCCAGCTACATGATCACGCTGGCCGACCTGCCCAATGTGCTGACGAACTGGCTGGGCCCGCTGGTGGAGAACCCGCGCCTCTTGATGGCTGTGATGATGATCGTGCTGGTGCTCATCGGCACGGCGCTGGACCTCACGCCCACCATCCTGATCTTTGCGCCCGTGATGCTGCCCATCGCCGTCAAGGCGGGGATTGACCCGGTGTATTTCGGCCTGATGTTCGTGCTCAACGGCGCCATCGGCCTCATCACCCCGCCGGTGGGCACGGTGCTCAACGTGGTGGCCGGGGTGGGGCGCATCTCGATGCACAGCGTCATCAAGGGCGTGAACCCGTTTCTTATCACCTACGTGCTGATCCTGGCGCTGCTGGTGGTCTTCCCGCAGATCGTGACTGCGCCCGTCGTCTGGCTGCGCTAGCCGTTTGCCTGCTCCTCTTCCCCGTTTTTCTTGCCAATGGAGACAACCATGAAAACTTTCCGTCGCACCCTGCTGGCCGCCCTGTCGGTCGCTGCCATCACCTGCTCGTTCCAGGCCGCAGCCCAAGACTTCAAGCCGCGCATCATCCGTTTTGGCTACGGCCTCAACGAGGACTCCAACCAGGGCCGGGCCACCAAACTGTTTGCCCAGGAAGTGGAAAAGGCCTCGGGCGGCAAGATGAAGATTCGCGCCATAGGTGCTGCTGCGCTGGGCTCTGACGTGCAGATGCAGCAGGCCCTGATCGGCGGCGCGCAGGAGATGATGGTGGGCTCCACGGCCACGCTGGTGGGCATCACCAAGGAAATGGCGATCTGGGACACGCCGTTCCTGTTCAACAACGCCAAGGAAGCCGACGTGGTGCTCGATGGCCCCGTGGGCCAGAAGGTGATGGACAAGCTGCAGGAAAAGGGCCTGGTGGGCCTGGTGTACTGGGAGAACGGTTTCCGCAACCTCACCAACAGCAAGCGCCCGGTCAACAAGCTCGAAGACATGGACGGCATCAAGCTGCGCGTGATGCAGAACAACGTGTTCCTCGACAGCTTCAAGACCCTGGGTGCCAACGCTGTGCCGCTGCCGTTCTCCGAACTCTTTACCGCGCTGGAAACCAAGACGGTGGACGGCCAGGAGAACCCCTACAACACCATCCTGTCGAGCAAGTTCTATGAGGTGCAGAAGTACCTCACGGTGACCAACCACGTCTACAGCCCCTGGATCGTGCTGGTCAGCAAGAAGTACTGGGATGGCCTGTCGAAGGCTGAGCAGAAGGTGCTGCTCGACGCCGCCAAGAAGAGCCGCGACTTCGAGCGCCAGGACACGCGTGCCGAGGCCGACAAGGCGCTGGCCGACCTCAAGGGCAAGGGCATGCAGGTCAACGAACTGCCCGCCGCCGAAGCCAACCGCATGCGCGAAAAGCTCAGCGCCGTGAACGCCAGCATTGCCGCCAACGTGGGCGAGGGCTTGTGGAAGGAAGTGCAAGGGGCCGTGGCCCAGGCGCGCGCTGGCAAGTAAATCGGGGTGGACGCCATTGGCAGCCTTTGAGCTGTCGATGGCAGGCTTCGAACCTCTCCGTGTCGCGAAGCGCCATGAAAAAGGCCGAGACCCCTGTTGGGGCCTCGGCCTTTTGGCATTTGCAATCTTTCATCTGCACCGAAGTGCAGGCCGGTCCAATTACAGGGAGCCGATTTCGCCGGAAGAGATCTGGCCAGTGCGCACAGCTTCAGCAGCCTGGGCACGCACAGCAGCACGGTCAGCGGTGGACTTGTAGGTCACCACACGCGAACCAGCGGGTTCAATGCTGCGTGTTTGAGCCACGGTAGCGGCTTCGGCTTGCACTTCAGCGCGGGTGCGGTTGGTTTCGAACTTGGTGGCGAATTGCGAAGCATCGGCTTCGTCAGCCTGGGCACCAAAAGAGGCGAAAGCAGCAACAGCAGCGATGGAGAGGAAACGGGCAGTCTTGTTCATGATGAAACTCCTATGAAATTCGAAAAATGGGAACGAGGTGTCTGGAATACGCGGTGGGTGAAGCTGTGGATTCAAAAAATTGAATCAACCGCCTTCAGCAGGGCCCACGCGGCCAGTGCGCATGGCTTGTGCAGCAGCTTCGGCACGCACGGCAGCGCGGTCAGCCGTGGACTTGTAGGTCACCACGCGGGAGCCTGCGGGCTCTTGGCTGCGCATTTGCACAGCCGTAGCGGCTTCGGCGATCACTTCGGCGCGGGTGCGGCTGGTTTCGAATTGGGTGGCGAACTGCGAAGCGTCGGCTTCGTCGGCCTGGGCACCGAAAGAAGCGAAAGCAGCAACAGCGGCGATAGACAGGAAACGTGCGGTGTTGTTCATGATGGAAATCCTTGAAGTTAAAAAAGCGTCTCAAAAAACCGGGTGAAGATCAGAAACGACTCGCTTCGCACCGGGTTCGGTGAGTCGCCTTGCGGGTTCGGCTCATCGATGGGATGAACTGTACGCCGGTGCTGTTCAGAGAAAAACCACTGAGTCGCGAACTAACTGTTCCAGTATTGGAAACAATCTTCCGGGCCGTCTGCCGTGTCTGCCTACCCTCGGAACCCTGGCGGTTTGCCATGGAATCCGCCGGGCGCTGGCAGGCAACAGATGCCGCAGAGGTGAACGTGGTCGGTGCGTTGAACATGGGCTCCATCGTGCCGGGGCAGGCCGGGGGCGTCGTCTCGCCGCGGTTTCGCTTCTTTTCAGTTTGTTTCGCGCAAGGCGGTATGCAACTGCGCAGAAACATCCGTTGCATTCGCCGTGCAACAGATGATCAAAAAGCGCCGCACATGGGGCTTGCGCGGGTTGCGCCCACGGGGCTTATGGGCTGAAATCTCCCTGTGCCCGTTTCCGTTTTCACGAGGGAGGTTTCCATGACCGCAGTCGCCAAGATTCTTCAGTCCAAACCCGATGCCACCGTCCATACCATCAGCCCTGCTGCTTCCGTGCTGGACGCCCTCCAGCTCATGGCTGACAAGGGCATTGGCGCGCTCATCGTGACCGAGGGCGCGTCCATCGTCGGCATCTTCACCGAGCGGGACTACGCCCGAAAAATCGCCCTCATGGGGCGCACTTCAGCCGTCACCCAGGTCAAGGATGTGATGACCTCGGCCGTGATGTTTGTGCGCCCGGACCAGACCAGCGAGCAGTGCATGCAGCTCATGAGCAACAACCGCCTGCGCCACCTGCCCGTGGTGGACAACGGCAAGCTGGTGGGCATGATTTCCATTGGCGACCTGGTCAAGGACATCATCTCCGAGCAGAAATTCATCATTGAGCAGTTGGAGAACTACATCACCGGGAGTCACTAGGAGCAACCCCCTGAGGCGCTGCGCGCCTTCCCCCTTCTCTCGAAGGTCTGCGCCATGCGGGATGGGGGACGCACCCAGAGCGGCGGGGCAGCCCTTGCGCGGGTGCGCTGGTCTGGAGCTGCGCGCGTGCGGCGGCTCTGCCAAGCGGACACAGCGAAAAAGGGCTCTGACCGATCTGGTCAGAGCCCTTTTGTTTTGGGCGGCCGGGTGCGCTGCTGACCGGCCGCTCAAGCGGCTTTTTCGACGTGCCCCTGGCGCGTGTACAGAAAGTCGATCACCGCCTTGCGGTAGTGCACATACTGCGGGTCCTCGGCCAGCTCCACGCGCTTGCGGGGGCGGGGCAAGTCCACGGTCAGCACCTCGCCAATCGTGGCGGCCGGGCCGTTGGTCATCATCACGATCTTGTCGGACAGCAGCACGGCTTCGTCCACGTCGTGGGTCACCATCACCACGGTGCTTTGGGTGCGCGCCACGATCTCCAGCAACTCGTCCTGCAGCTTGGCGCGGGTCAGGGCGTCGAGCGCGCCGAAGGGCTCGTCCATCAGCAGCACCTGGGGCTCCATGCTCAGGGCCCGGGCGATGCCCACGCGCTGCTTCATGCCGCCCGAGATTTCACCGGGGCGTTTTTGCCCCGCGTGGGTCAGGCCCACCAGCGCCAGTGCGGCGTCGGTGCGGGCCTTGAGTTGGGCTTTGGTTTCCTTGGCGCCAAACACGCGCTCCACGGCCAGGTAGATGTTGTCAAAGCAGGTGAGCCAGGGCAGCAGCGAGTGGTTCTGGAACACCACCGCGCGCTCCGGCCCCGGGCCCTTGATCTCCTTGTTGGCGCACAGCAGCGCGCCGTTGGTGGGCGTGGTCAGGCCGGCAATCAGGTTGAGCAAGGTGGACTTGCCGCAGCCCGAGTGGCCGATGAGCGCCACGAACTCGCCCTTGGCAATCGTCAGGTGAATGTCGCGCAGCGCCGGGAACAGGCCCTTGGCCGTCTTGAAGGTCTGCTCGACGCCGTGGATCTCGATGAACTTGGTGCTCATGGAAGGGTGGGTGGATGGAGCTGTCGTGTTCATGCTTTCACCTCTTCAAACGTAAATGCGGTGGCCAGCTTGATGAGTGCAAACTCCAGCAGCAGCCCGACGATGCCGATCACGAAGATTGCGATGATGATGTTCTTGACGTTGAGGTTGTTCCACTCGTCCCACACCCAGAAGCCGATGCCCACGCCGCCGGTCAGCATCTCGGCCGCCACGATCACCAGCCACGCGGTGCCCACGGCCAGGCGCACACCGGTCAGCATGTAGGGCAGCACGGCGGGGAACAGGATCTTGGTGGCGATCTTCCATTCGCTCAGGTTGAGCACGCGCGCTACGTTCATGTAGTCCTGCGGTACGCGCTGCACACCCACGGCGGTGTTGATGATCATGGGCCAGATGGAGCAGATGAAGATGGTCCAGATGGCCGCCGGGTTGGCGCCCTTGAAGACCAGCAGACCGATCGGCAGCCACGCCAGCGGCGACACGGGGCGCAGCAGGCTGATGAGCGGATTGAACATGCGCGACAGGAAGTTGAAGCGTCCGATCACAAACCCCGCCGGAATGCCCACCAGCGCCGCCATGCCGAAGCCGATGGCCACGCGCTGCAGGCTCATCAGCACATTCCAGCCCACGCCTTGGTCGTTGGGGCCGTTGCGGTAGAAGGGGTTGCTGAACACTTCCAGCGCCTGTAGCCAGGTGTCCTTGGGGCTGGGGATGCTGCCGCCCGTGGTGGTGGAGACCACCGCCCACAGGCCGACGAGCAGGCCCAGGCCACACAGCGGCGGCAGCACGGCCAGCCAGAAGCTGCGCGAGAGGGCGGACCAGTCGCGGCCAGTGGCCACGCTGGAGGGCGTTGCAGGCGCCTTGGGGGCAGATATCGCAGCCTTTTGGCTTCTTGCGCTAGTGGATGATGCGCTTGCAGCTACAGTATTCATAGCATTCTGTGCGGCCACGGGGGCTGCATCCAACGGGGAGTGAAAGACGGCACTGACCATGGTGTTCTCCTGTGCAGGGCTTGCTTGCGGGGTGGCCGGGCGGGCGCTGGGGCAGGGTTGCCGTCAGGCCTTGATCTTGAAGCCGTCGGCGTACTTGGCGGGGTCCTTGCCATCCCACACCACGCCGTCGATGAACTTGCTGGTGCGCAGCACATCCTTGGGCACGCTGATCTTCATGGCGCTGGCGACCGACTTGTACAGGTCCACCTGGTTCACTTCCTTGGCCACGGCCAGGTAGTCGGGGTGGCTCTTGAGCAGGCCCCAGCGCTTGTGCTGGGTCAGGAACCACATGCCGTCGGACAGGTAGGGGAAGTTCACCGCGCCGTCGTTGAAGAACTTCATGTGGTTGGGGTCGTCCCAGGTCTTGCCCAGACCGTTCTGGTAGCGGCCCAGAATGCGCTGGTTGATGGCGTCCACACCCGTGTTCACATACGCCTTGCCGGCCACGGTCTCGGCCATCTTCATCTTGTTGGACAGGCTGGCGTCGATCCACTGGCTGGCTTCGAGCACGGCCATCATCACGGCGCGCGTGGTGTTGGGGTACTTCTTGACGAACTCGGCCGTGGTGCCCAGCACCTTCTCGGGGTGGTCCTTCCAGATGTCCTGCGTGGTGTTTGCCGTGATGCCAATGCCATCCATGATGGCGCGGTGGTTCCAGGGCTCGCCCACACAAAAGCCGTCCATGTTGCCCACGCGCATGTTGGCCACCATCTGCGGCGGGGGCACGGTGATGAGCTTGGCGCCCGACAGCGGGTTGATGCCCGCCGCTGCCAGCCAGTAGTGCATCCACATCGCGTGGGTGCCGGTGGGGAAGGTGCCCGCAAATGTGTATTCACGCTTCTCGCTGGCCATGAGCTTGGCCAGGGACGGGCCATCCACCGCACCCTTGTCGGCCAGGGCCTTGGAGAGGGTGATGGCCTGACCGTTGTTGTTCAGGTTCATCAGCACGGCCATGTCCTTCTTGGGGCCGGCGGTGCCCAGGTGCACACCATAGACCAGGCCGTAGAGCACATGGGCAAAGTCCAGTTCGCCGTTCACCAGCTTGTCACGCACGCCGGCCCAGCTGGCTTCCTTGTTGGGGACGATGGTCACGCCGTATTTCTTGTCGAAGCCCAGCACCGAAGCCATGACCACGCTGGCGCAGTCGGTCAGCGGGATGAAGCCGATCTTGACTTCCTTCTTCTCGGGGGCGTCGGAGCCCGCTGCGTGGACGAGCGCGCGCAGCGCGGGGCTTACACCCACAGCGCCCACGGTGGCGGCCTGCAGCACGGTGCGGCGGTTGAGGCTGGTTTTCAACAGATCGGTCATGGGGCATCCCTGGTGGCGTGAAAAACAAAAAAGGCGTCCTCACACTGCGCCTGGCTGCATCAAAGCAACGCCGGGAGCGGGTGGGGACGCCTTTGTCCTGGGTGGAGCCTGGAACGGGTCCGGGGCTCCTTGCCAGCACCGGCCCGCCGTTGGGTCAGTGCTGTCAGTGGTCAGACCTGCATTGGTCTTGCACTGTGCAATGCAAAGCGCGTGCCAGCGTGCGCTGCGCCATGTTGGAGCGTTGGTTGCTATGGAATAGATAGCTGTCTGCGCTTGATCAATAAGCGCTACACGCCTGCGGGGCTTGCAGCAGGGATGTTCTTGTTGTGATCAGTGTGTTCGCACTGCCTTTGTGCGGCGCACCATTTGGGAGGGGCCTTGGAATTGGGCGCGGCCCAGGCGAGGGATGCCAAGCAAGGGCCGCACCGCAGCGAGGGCATCGTCCCCCTTCCCGAATGACGCAATCATTCGAGAGAAGGGGGAAGCGGCGCAGCCGCTCAGGGGGCTGTTCTCTGGTTTTACCCTAGCAGATCCATCACGTCCAGCATGCGCTGGGCCACGTCCACGAGCTTCAGGCCCTTGTCCATGGCGGTCTTGCGCAGCTTTTCGTAGGCGGCCTGTTCGGTCAGGCCCTGGCGCTGCATCAACAGGCCCTTGGCGCGGTCGATGGTCTTGCGGTCTTTGAGCTCGGTCTTGGCGTCGGCCAGCTCGGCGCGCAAAGCCTGTTCGTGCTGGAAGCGGGCCATGGCCACGTCCAGAATGGGGCGGATGCGCTGCGGTGCCAGGCCCGCCACGATGTATGCAGACACACCGGCCGCCACCGCGTCCTTCACGTGCGAGGTGTCTTCATCGTTGGTGAACATCACGATGGGGCGGCGTTCGTCGCGTGTGGCCATCACCACATGCTCCAGCGCGTCGCGGGCCTCGCTCTCGGCGTCCACGATGATCAGGTCAGGCTGCAGCTGGGCAATGCGCTCGCTCAGAAACACGTCGGCGGGCAGCGTGGCCACCAGGTTGAAGTTGTTCTCCAGCAGCCCGATGCGCAGCGCCCGCGACCGTTCCGCCTGCTCCACGGCGTGTTCGTCGTCAGGGTCGGCGACTGCCAGATCCGGGGCAACCACCACGATGCGCAAAGCCTCATTCATACCCGTAAGCATAAGCAATTTTTACGCCACAAATTGGTGCGCCGGGGTGGTGCACGGCCCCAGAGCGCCGTCGCGATGGGCTTTCACCCAGGGCCCATACCAGCCCCAGGCCCGCCAGGCCTGGGTGCCCTGGCCCCCGTTGTGGGGCCTGAAAGTTGCTAATACTGACACCGTGGGAGGGCATACCCGGTAGCCCGCTCAGCAGGGCGTCGCATATACATCTGGTCGCACAGACACACTGAAATGGAGTTTTTTGCATGAACAAGCACATGAACCGGCGGCGCTTCTCGGCCAGCCTGGCCTTGACCGCAGTGGCGACTGCTGCACTCCTGACCGGATGCGGCAAGGTGCCGGACACCATCAAAATTGGTGTTGCACAGCCCTTGAGCGGCCCGCTGGGCGCCCTGGGGCAGGATCTGCTCAATGGCGTGAAGCTGGCGGTGGAGGAACTCAACAAGTCCGGCTACACCGTGGACGGCAAGCGCGTGACCTTGGAGGTTGTGTCCGTGGATGACAAGGCCGACGCCACCACCGGCAAGGCGGTCGCCCAGCAGCTGGTGGATGCGGGTGTGGTAGCCGTGGTGGGCCACCTCAACTCGGGCGTGAGCATTGAGACCGCCCCCATCTACGCCGCCAAGGACATTCCACAAATCGCCATCTCCACCAATCCCAAGTTCACGCAGCTCGGGTTCCCCACCACGTTCCGCATGGTGGCCAACGACACCCTGCAGGCGCGCGCCATCGGCTCCTTTGCGGCCACGCAGCTGGGCGCCAACCGCTACGCCGCGCTGGACGACGGCACCCCTTACGGCAAGGGCCTGGCCGATGGCGCTGCCGAACAGCTCAAGGCCGAGAAAAAGGAAGTAGTGGTGCGCAAGTCGTTCGACGACAAGACCGTGGCCTTCGACGAGCTGGCCGGTGAGCTCAAGGCCGCCAACGTGGAGGTGATTGTCTCTACCCTCAACGACTTCCAGGCCCTGGCGCTGCTCGAAGCGCTCAAGAAGGTAGACCACACCAAGGTCAGCCTGCTGGGTGGCGACACCATCAAGACCACCGACATGACCAAGGGCGCGGGCATCGTGCAGGGGCTGTACGCCACCTCGCCAGTGCTGGAAGCCAAGGAGTTCACCACCGGCAAGCCCTTCCTTGAAAAGTACATCGCCGCCTTCAAGAAGCCTCCGGCCTACGGTGGCCACTACAGCTACGACAGCACGTATGTGCTTTCGGCGGCCATCCAGAAAGCCAAGTCCGCCGACCCCAAGGAAATCACCAAGGCCCTGCACAGCATCAACGGCTATGCCCCAGTGATTGGCACCATGACCTGGGATGAGAAGGGCGAGCAACGCTACGGCGCCGTGGGTGTGTACGAGCTGCGCAGCGGCAACTGGGAACTGCGCATGCGGTCGGACCGCTGGTAAACAGCCCTCCGGGACGGATCGGCCCCGGGTTTTACACTCGGGGCATGAGCTTGCTGATCCTGGGTATTGAATCTTCGTGCGACGAGACGGGCGTGGCATTGGTCCGTTCCACGGGCAATGCCGTGCCTACGCTGCTGTCGCACGCGCTGCACAGTCAGATCGAGATGCACCAGGCCTATGGTGGTGTGGTGCCCGAGCTGGCCAGCCGTGACCACATCCGCCGCGTGCTGCCGCTGGCCACGCAGGTGCTTACCGAGTCCGGCCAGTCGCTGGCTGACGTAGACGTGGTGGCCTATACCCGCGGCCCGGGCCTGGCTGGTGCGCTGCTGGTGGGTGCCGGTGTGGCATGTGCACTGGGCGCTGCGCTGAATAAACCGGTGCTGGGCGTACACCATCTGGAGGGGCATCTGCTGTCACCCTTCCTCAGCGCTGACCCGCCTGAATTCCCTTTTGTGGCCCTGTTGGTATCAGGCGGTCACACGCAGTTGATGCGCGTGGATGGCGTGGGCCGCTACGAGATTCTGGGCGAGACCATTGACGATGCGGCTGGCGAGGCGTTCGACAAGTCCGCCAAACTCATGGGCCTGGGCTACCCCGGTGGGCCTGCGCTGTCGCGCTTGGCTGAGCAGGGCGATGCCACGGCCTTCAAGCTGCCACGCCCGCTGCTGCACAGCGGCAACCTTGATTTCTCTTTCGCCGGGCTCAAGACGGCGGTGCTCACGCAGGCCAAGAAGCTGGGCGATGAGTTGCAAGCGCGCAAGGCAGACTTGGCGGCGAGCACCGAGGCTGCGATTGTCGAAGTGCTGGTGAAGAAGACGCTGGCCGCGCTCAAGCAGACCGGCCTCAAGCGCGTGGTGGTGGCCGGTGGTGTGGGTGCCAACCGACACTTGCGCGCCCAGCTCAATGCCGCCTGTGCCGCTGCCAAGGTGCGTGTGCATTACCCCGAGCTGCACTTGTGCACGGACAACGGCGCGATGATTGCCATGGCGGCTGCGATGCGGCTGCAGGCTGGGCAGCAGCAGGCCAACACCGACTACGCCTTTGACGTGAAGCCGCGTTGGCCGCTGGATGCCATCACGATGTGATTTTGAAGAAAAGTGGCACCTGGCGCAGGTAAATCATGCGCTAGGTGCTATCTTTTTTGATGGTCAGAACGGATAGTGGCGCGGGGTAGTCTGCACGGTGATCCAGCGCAATTCGGTGAATTCACGCACCCCGGCCATGCCGCCAAAGCGGCCATAGCCCGAACTTTTCACGCCGCCAAAAGGCATCTGGCCTTCGTCATGCACCGTGGGGCCGTTCACATGGCAGATGCCCGACTCGATGCGTGCGGCCACATTCCACGCCTTGGCCACATCGCGGCTGAACACGGCGGATGACAGGCCGAACTCGTTGTCGTTGGCGCAGGCAACGGCTTCCTCGACACTATTCACGCGCACCACGGGTTTGACGGGGCCGAACGATTCTTCGCGGTAGATGTCCATCTCGGCCGTCACATGGTCGAGCACCGTGGCCTGCATCAGCGTGCTGTCGCTCTTGCCGCCGCAGACCAGCTTGGCGCCCTTGGCCAGTGCGTCGTCGATCAGGGCGTTGCAGCGGTGCACGGTGGCCATGTCCACCACCGAACCGAGCACGACGGGGCCCTTGCGTGGGTCGCCCAGCGGCAGTGCCTTGGCGCGCTCACCGAGCTTCGCCACAAATTCATCGGCTACGGCGTTGTCTACGATGATGCGTTCGGTGGACATGCAGATCTGGCCCGAGTTGGCGAACGCGCCAAACACGGTGCCCGCCACGGCGGCGTCGATATCGGCGTCATCCAGCACCAGCAGCGGGGCCTTGCCACCCAGTTCCAGCACCACGGGCTTGAGGTACTTGGCGCAGGTCTGCGCAATGATGCGGCCCACCTTGGTGGAGCCGGTGAAGTTGATGCGGCGCACTGCCGGGTGGGCCACGATGGCCTCGACGACGGCGCCTGCGTCGGCGGGTGCGTTGGTCACAAAGTTCACCACACCGGGGGGCAAACCGGCCTCCTGCAGCGCCTCGATGATGAGGCCGTGTGTGGCGGGGCACAGCTCCGACCCCTTCAGGATCACCGTGTTGCCACAGGCCAGCGGCGTGGCGATGGCGCGCACACCCAGGATGACGGGTGCGTTCCACGGTGCAATGCCTAGCACCACGCCCGCCGCTTGGCGCACACCCATGGCCAGGCTGCCGGGCACGTCGGACGGAATCACTTCGCCGGCAATCTGCGTGGTCAGGGCGGCGGCTTCTTGCAGCAGGCCGGCAGCCAGGTGCACGTTAAAGCCCGCCCACATACCCGAGGCGCCGGTCTCGGCCGCCATGGCCACCGCAAAGTCGGCCGTGCGCGCCTCCAGCGCATGTGCCGCCTTGAGCAGCAGCGCGCGGCGCGCGTTGGGGCCCAGGGCCGACCAGGCCGGGAAGGCCTTGGCGGCCGCGTCGGCAGCGGCCTTGGCGTCGGCCACGCTGGCGGCAGGGGCCGTGGTGGCTACCGAGCCATCGAGCGGGTTGCGACGCTCAAACGTGGCGCCGCCAGTGGCTTGCACGCGCTCGCCGTTGATCAGCATGGAAATGGCAGTCATGGATGAAAGCTCCTGAAAAAGAACAGATGAAAAAAGGGGGAAGGTATTCAGGCCACGCCGAGGTAGGCCTGGCGCACCACGTCGGACTGCAGCAGGGTCGATGCCTCGCCCGAGGCCACGATGCGCCCGCGCTCCAGCACATAGCCGCGCTGCGCGATCTGCAGCGCCTTGCGCACGTTCTGCTCCACCATGAGCACGGTGACGCCTTGTGCGGCAATGCGCTGCACGATGGCCAGCAGCTCATCGACCATGCGTGGCGCCAGGCCCAGCGAGGGCTCGTCCAGCATCAACAGGCGCGGGCCGCTCATCATGGCGCGGGCCACGGCCACCATCTGCTGCTCGCCGCCGCTCATGGTGCCGGCCAGTTGATGGGCGCGTTCCTTGAGGCGGGGAAAGTCTTCAAACGCCTGGTGCAACCGCTCGGCGCGCACGCGTGACGGCACCAGCCAGCCGCCCAGCTCCAGGTTTTCTGTCACCGTCATCTGCGGGAACAGCTGGCGACCTTCGGCGACCAGCGCCAGGCCGCGTTGCACGCAGGCCGTGGCGTTCATCGCAGGCACGGCCTGGCCATCGAGCGTCACCGCGCCCTGGCGCGGCAGCAGGCCCGCCAGGGCCTTGAGCAGCGTGGTCTTGCCCGCGCCGTTGGGGCCCACGATGACGGTGATGCCGGGCGCTGCTTCCAGTGCCAGGTCTTGCAGCACCTGAAAGCCGTGGTAGCCCGTGGTTAGGTTCTGCACGGTGAGGTGTGCGCCGCTCATGCCGTGGCTCCTTCGTTGGTGGCTGTCATTTCGTCACCCAGATAGGCCTCGATCACCTGTGGGTCGCGCACCACCTCGGCGGGTGTGCCGTCGGCAATCTTGCGGCCCTGGTGTAGCACCAGCACGCGCTCCACGTATTGGAGCAGCGTGGTCACCGCATGCTCGATCCACACCACGGTCAGGCCCCAGTCGTCGCGCAGGCGGCGGATGCGCTGGGCCATGGCATCGACCTCCGCTTCTGTCAGGCCCGCGGCCACCTCGTCGAGCAACAACAGGCGCGGGCGTGTGCCCAGCGCCATGCCGATCTCCAGCAGACGCTGCTGCGACGGCGTCACGTCGGCAGCGGGGCGGTCGGCCAGGTGCGCCAGGCCCAGCATGGCCAGGATCTCGCCCTCGCTGCGCAGGCCCTCGGGCCCCTGGCGGTGGCGACCCGCGAACTGCATGCCAAAGCGCACGTTGTCGCGCACCGTCATGTCAGGGAACACGCGCGGCGTCTGGAAGGTGCGAGCAATGCCGTGGGCCGCATAGTGGTGCGGGCCCTTGCCGGTCAGGTTGTCGGCACCACAGTGCAGCGTGCCCGAGGTAGGCGGTTGCACGCCCGAGATGGCGTTGAAGAATGTGGTCTTGCCCGCACCGTTGGGGCCGATAATGCCGATCAGTTCGCCCGTGTGCAGCGTGGCGCTCACGCCATCCACGGCAGTCAGGCCACCAAAGCGCACGGTCACGCTGTCAATGGTCAAAAGTGCTTCAGCCATGGTGCGCCTCCGCAGCAGGCTTGCGCCGTTGCCACAGCGTGGCCAGGCCATTGGGCAAGTACATCACGCACAGAATCAGCAGCAGGCCCAACACCACCATGTAGCCGTAAGGCAGCTGCAGGCGCAGGGTTTCGGCCAGCAGGCTGAACACGATGGCCGCCAGGATGGGGCCGCCAATGCTGGTCGCGCCGCCAATCAACGCGATCAGCACCGTCTGGAAGCCGATAAAGGGGCTGAACACCGCTGCGGGCTCGATGTACGTCCAGCGCACGGCCATGGCCGCGCCCACGGCGCCTGCAAAGGCCGCGGTGATGCCAAAGCCCGCGATCTTGGCCAGGCGCGTGTCCACACCCAGGGTCTGCGCACGCTGCTCGTCGGCACCGATGCCCGAGAGCGCCAGGCCAAAACGGCTGCGCTGGATGGCAATGGCGGTGGCAATGGCCGCCGCCGCGATCAGCAGCACGGTGAGGTACACGGTCTCGTTGCTGGGCACCACCGTGAGCACGCGGCCCACGGTGCCCGACACCTGTTTTTCGACAAAGGTCACCGCGTGGCGTATCAGCTCTGTCATACCGAAGGTGAGCACTGCAAAGTAGGTGCCGCGCAGGTGCAGCACGGCAGCGCCCATCACGACCGCCACGATGGAGGCAATCAACGCACCGGACAAGATCACCAGCGGCCAGGGCAGTACTGTCAGCAGCGTGGCACTGGTGTACGCACCAATGCCGAAGAAGGCCGACGTAGCCAGCGAGAGGTAGCGCGTGGCGCCGCAGAACAGCGACCAACTGGTGGCCAGCGCGATGTACATCAGGCAGCTGAGCAGCACCGAGGCCACGAACTCGGACACCAGCCAGGGCAGGGTGCCGACCACGGCCGTGCCCACGGCGAGCGCGAGCCAGGGCTTGTTGGAATGGATGGATTTCATTTTTTGGAGAAGAGGCCGTTGGGGCGCCAGATCAGCACGCCGATGAACACCGCATAGCTCAGCAGCATCTTGAGAGAGGGGCTGCTGAAGTGCATGCCCAGGGCCTCGACCAGACCCAGCAGCAGGCCGCCGGCCAGGCTGCCCGCGAGGCTGCCAAAGCCGCCCAGCGTGATCACGATGAGCGCCGTCACGGTGTAGGGCTCACCCATCGACGGAGAAATCTCATACGTCATGGACAGCAGCGCACCCGCCACGCCCGACAGGCCCAGGCCAATGCCAAACATCATCGGGTGCAGGCGCCGCGTGTTGATACCTACCAGCTGCGCGCCCGTGGGCGACTGCATCAGCGCCCTCACCGCCTTGCCCAGCAGCGTGAGCTTGAGCAGCGCAATCAGCGCGGCCGACAGCGCCAGTGCCACGCCAAACAGCACCAGCTTGTTTTCAGTGAAGCGCATGCCTGCAATCTGCACCGGGTCGGCCAGGTATTCATAGCCACGCAGGTCACCGCCCCAGATCAGCAGGGCAGTGTTCTGCACCAGGAACATGAGGCCAAAGCCCACCATCAGGCTGCGCGCCTCGAACACGTCCACATTGGGCGCGCGCGCTGCCAGGCGCTTGAAGCACAGCGCGTGCACCACCACCCCCAAAACAAACAATGCGATGAAAGCCAGCGGCATCAGCAGCAATGGCGAGATGCCCCACAGGGTGTGCGCCGACCAGGTGAGGAAGGCGCCCAGCATCAGGAACTCGCCATGCGAGATGTTCATGATGCGCATCAGCCCGTACTGCAGGTTCAGGCCCATGGCCACCAGCGCATAGATGCCACCGGTGATGAGGCCACTGGCGACCAGTTCGGCCCAGGAAGTCAGAGACACTTTGTTATTTCCAGGCTGGTTTCGCGGTGTTCAACTGCGCGGTGGCTCGGTACTTGGGCCACACGACTTCGAAGTCGCTGCCCTGCCACTGGCTCACGGTGCCGGGGATGGACGCGTTCTCGCTGCCCTGGAAGCGGATGCCGCCCAGGATGGTCTGGAACTCGTTCTTGGCGATGTGCTCGCGCAGGGCCTTGCGGTCCAGGCCCGCCTTCTCCACGGCCTGCTGCAGGATCTGCAGGCCTGCCCAGGCATGGCCGCTGGCCCAGCGGTCGGGCTCCTTGTTGAACTTCTTCACGTGCGCGTCGAAGTACGCCTTGGCCTCGGGGCTGGTTTTCACGCTCCACGAGCCCATGCCGATCACGCCTTCGGTGTTGGCCTGCATCACGTTCTTGTACAGCTGGAAGGCCGTGCCCACCGATGCGTAAAAGAACTTGGGGTTCAGGCCCACCTCGCGCGCCTGGCGGCTGGCCAGGATGGTGTCGGGCGGGTAGGTGATGCCGATGAAGGCGTCGGGGTTCTGGTCCTTGATGCCGCGCAGCACGGGCGCCAGGTCCTTCACACCCAGCGGGTAGCTCTTGCGCTCCAGCACCTGGATGCTGGTCTTTTTGAGGGCGTTGTTCAGCGCGGCGAAGTTCTCCAGGCCAAACAGATCGTCCATGTAGACGATGGCAATGGTCTTGACGTTGTTGGCCACCAGCATGTCCACCAGCGCACCCATCATCTTGTCGGGCTGCTGCAGCAGCGAGAAGAAGTAGGGCAGGTTCATGTCGATCAGCTTGCGCGACAGCGCCGTGGGTGCCAGCAGCGGGTAGCCGAAGCGGTTGGCCAGCGGCGCGATGGCGAAGTTGGCGCCCGAACCCCAGGGTGGCAGGATCAGGTCCACCTTGTCGCTGCCCATCAGCTTTTCGTAGGTGCGCACGCAGGTTTCGGTCTCGCTGCGGTCGTCGTAGCCAATGAGTTCGATGGGGCGCTTGGTGCCCTTCACGCTCAGGCCCCCCGCTGCGTTCACCTGCTCGGCCCACAGCAGGTAGTTGGGCTCCTGGCTCACCTGGGCACCGGCCGCCCAGGGGCCCGTTCGGGCAATGGCATAACCGATGCGCACGGGTGCCGCGCTGCTGCCCTGGGCCCACAGCTGGGGTGCCACGGCCAGGGTGCCGACCGTGGCGGCGGCCCCTTTGATCCACTGGCGCTTGGAGGGTTGGTGTGCTGTCATTGTGTGTCTCCTCGGATGGGGCCTGCGTGGTGCACGCCGTGCCGGGAATCGTAGGCAGACCCGCCCCTGCGCGCTGCGCTCAGCGTGCACAAAACGCTTGCCTCAGCGTGCAGACGGCAGCGGGTTTACCCGGATTTCCCTCGGTGGCACGGGGTAACGGGGCGTCCGATAATTCAGCCGCATAACCATCAGGCTTGCGCAACCCGCACTGGAGACACCATGGCCCACCCCCTGACCGAGGTATCCACCGACGCCGTGCCTGCGCGCGACCGCCTGCACCTGTGGGGCGATGCGGTGTGGCGCCTGATTGGCGGGCTGGAGTCCGACGCGTTTGGTGACGATGCCTTTGCAGGCCACATCACCTCGGGCCAGGCGGGCTATGTGAACCTGTGCCAACTGGACGTGAGCCGCCACCGCGTGGTGCGCACCCCCAGCCTCATCCGGGGCAGCGACCGGGCCTACATCAAGGTGGTCGCCCAGCTCGAAGGGCGCGCGTGCTTTGAGCAGAACGGTCGCCAGGTATGGTTGTCGCCGGGGGAGTGGAGCGTGTACGACACCACACGCGCCTACGCCGTGAGCAACCCCGAGGCCGTGCGCCAGATGGTGTTGATGATCCCCAAGGAACAGCTGCCCGAGCGCAAGCTCAAGCTCGATGACCTGATGGTGCAGCGGTTCTCGGGCACCAGTGGCGTGTCGCGGCTGGCCTGGGACACCATGCGCGCCGCGTTTGCCGAGCTGCCCACCATGTCCGACGCAGCCGCCGATGGCGTGGCCGATGTGATCACGCACCTGGTACAGCTGTCGCTGCTGGAGCGCAACGGGCAGCAGAGCCTGCTGTCGCAGCGCGAGGCCCTGCGTGACCGCATCAGCCAGTACATCGACCGCCACCTGGGCGACCCCGACCTCACCATCGACCGCATGGCCCAGGCGCTCAACTGCAGCAAGCGGCACCTGTACAACGCGGTGGCTGATGACGAGGAAACCCTGGCCGCCATGATCCAGCGCCGCCGCCTGGAGGCCTGCCTGCGCGACCTGCGCAACCCGGCGCATGCGCAGCGCTCGGTCACTGACATTGCGCTGTCCTGGGGCTTCAGCAACAGCGCGCATTTCAGCCGCGCGTTCCGCTCGCATGTGGGGTGCAGCCCCAGCGAATACCGGGCCCGCGTGTTGGCACCGGTGGGGCTGTTGCGGGACGAATCGCTGCGCGCCCACTGACCGGCGCCCCGGCCCACTTGCGTGTGGGGCCGTCTGTACGGCAAAGCACGGTCACCCTTTCTACCCATACGCATGCATAGGCATGCAGTGGCGTGACCTTTGCCTTGCATCAATTCTTTACGCGGGCTTGACCCAGTGGGTACCTTGTGGGCGCAATCGCTGCTCACAATGGGGTTTTCCCCTGCGTAGCCATTGCCCATGCGTTTTCTCCCACTGGCCTCTCCCGGCACACCCACTGCCCGCGCAGCGCCACCTTTGCGTGCTGTGCCGTGGAGGCAAACGGCCTTGTTGTTGTGCGTGCTGGCCACCGCGGGCTGTGCCAGCTTGGCACCCACGGATGGCGCATTGCCCGCAGTGGCCGTTCCCCCCGCCTGGTCTGCGGGGGGCAACGGCACAGCACAAGGGGCTACGGCTACGTCCCTGGCCCAGTGGTGGCAGCGGTTTGACGATGCTGTGCTCACCTCGCTGGTCGAGCAATCGTTGCGCGCCAACACCAGCGTGCGCACCGCCCAGGCCGCGCTGCAGCAGGCGCGTGCGCAGGTGGATGTGCAATCGGCCGGCCTGCTGCCCAGCGTGGGTGCATCGGCTTCGGCGCAGCGCAGCCGGGCCAGCAACAGCACGGGCAACACCTTCCAGGCCGGTTTTGATGCGAGCTGGGAGCCCGATGTGTTTGGCCGCCTGCGCAGCGGCGTGAGCGCCAGCGAGGCTGACGCCCGCGCGGCCGAGGCCAGCCTGGCTGACGTCCAGGTATCGCTGGCCGCCGAGGTGGCCGTTAACTACATCGAGCTGCGCGGGCTGCAGCAGCGCCTGGCCATTGCGCGCAGCAACCTGGCCAGCCAGCAGGAGACCTTGCAGATCACCCAGTGGCGCCTGCAGGCCGGGCTCACCACCTCGCTCGTCACCGAGCAGGCCCGTGCAGCGGCCGAGCAGACCGCCGCCCAGATTCCCAGCCTGGAAGCCAGCCTGGCGCAGTCGCGCTACAGCCTGGCCGTGCTGACAGGCCAGGTGCCCGGCGCGCTCGACGCAACCTTGGCCACCGGTGCGCCCGTGCCGCAGCCCACCGCAGAACTGGCGCTGGCAATCCCGGCCGAGACGCTGCGCCAACGCCCCGATGTGCGTGCGGCCGAGCAGCGCATTGCAGCCGCCCTGGCGCGCGTGTCGCAGGCCGATGCGGCGCGCTACCCCAGCTTCTCCCTCGGTGGCTCGTTGGGCCTGCGTGCACTCACGCTGGGCGCGTTGTCGGGGGGCAGTGCGGTAACCAGTGCCTTGCTGGGCAGCGTGTCTATCCCGCTGCTGGATGGTGGCGCCGCCCGCGCCCAGGTGCGCGTGCAGTCTGCCGCGCTGGAGCAGGCCCGTGTGGCCTACGAAGCCACCGTGCTCACGGCGCTGCAGGATGTGGAGAACGCGCTGGTGGCCTTGCGTGGCGACCGGGAAAAACTGGAGCGTCTCACGGCCGCTGCAGACGCCGCCCGCAATGCCGCGCTGCTGGCGCAGCAGCGCTATAGCAGTGGTCTCATCGACTTTCAGGCGGTGCTGGAGACGCAGCGCACGCTGCTGTCCACGCAAGAGAGCGTGGCCACAACCACCGCTGCGGTCGCAGCAGACCATGTGCGCCTCTATAAGGCGCTGGGCGGCGGCTGGAAGACATGAAGCCCCCCCTGAGTCGCTGCGCGCCTTCCCCCCGCTCTCGCATTGCTGCGCAATGCGGGCTGGGGGACGCAGCCTTCACTGCGGGGCGGACCTTGGCTTGCTGCCTGCACTTTGGCCGCGCCAGTTTCATGCGCTATGAGTAACTGATTTGATCTTATGACTGATAAACCTTCCTCTCCCCCGTCCAGCCTCGAAGCACTCCTGGGTGCCGACCGTCCCCGCCGCTGGTGGCAGCGCACTACCGTGTGGCTGGGGGTGGCCGCGCTCGTGGTGGTGGGCGGTGGCTTGTACGCCTGGCAATCGCGCCAGAGTGCCAGCACTGCACCCACCTATGTCACCGAAGAGCTGCGCCGGGGCAATCTCACACTCACTGTGTCGGCCAATGGCACGCTGCAGCCCACGCGCTCGGTCACCATTGGCAGCGAGTTGTCGGGCACTGTGCGCAACGTGTTGGTGGATGTGAACGACAAGGTCAAGAAGGGGCAGCTGCTGGTGGAGCTGGACACCGCCAAGCTCGAATCGCAGGTGCTGCGCTCGCGCGCCTCGCTGGCGTCGGCGCAGGCCCGCCTGGCCCAGGCCGTGGCCACCACCAAGGAGGCCATTGCCAACTTTGGCCGGCTCGAAGAAGTGGCCCGCCTGTCCGGCGGCAAGGTGCCCTCGGCCTCCGAGCTGGACGCAGGTCGCGCCACGCTGGACCGCGCCCGCGCCGATGAAACCAGCGCCCGCGCCACGGTCGAGGACGCACGCGCCGCGCTGTCCACCGACGAGACCAACCTGTCCAAGGCCTCCATCCGCTCGCCCATCGACGGCGTGGTGCTGACCCGCACGGTGGAGCCTGGCAACGCCGTGGCCGCTTCGCTGCAAGCGGTGACGCTGTTCACCGTGGCCGAAGACCTCACGCGGCTGCGGCTGGATGTGAGCGTGGACGAGGCCGATGTGGGCTCGGTCAAAGTGGGGCAGGACGCGAGCTTCACGGTCAGTGCCTATCCCTCGCGCCGCTACCCGGCCCAGGTCACGCGCGTCTCGTTTGGCTCCACCAAGACGGACAACGTGGTCACCTACATCACCTGGCTGGAGGTGAACAACAGCGACATGAGCCTGCGCCCCGGCATGACGGCCGCTGCCACCATCACTTCCACTGAACGCAAGGACGTGCTGCTGGTGCCCAACACGGCGCTGCGCTTCACGCCTGCGCAGGCCGCAGGGGCCGATGCGAAGCCCGGAGCGGGTGGTGCCAAGCCCGGCGCGTCTGGCAGCGGCAGTGGTGGCGGCATCATGTCGCAGCTCATGCCGCGCATGCCACGGTCTGGCTCGGGCCCACGCAAACCGGGTGCGGGGGGCGAGGCGGGCGATGGCGCGGGCAAGACGCGGCAGGTGTGGGTGCTGCAGGACGGTGCCGCCAAGCCCATCGATGTGCAGGTGGGCATCAGCGATGGCCGCCATACCGAGGTCACGGGCGAGGGCCTCACGCCCGGCATGGCCGTGATCACCGATCAGCGCGCGGCAGGGGCCAAGCCATGAGCGTGGCGGGCGACACCTCCATCATCCGCCTGCGTGGCGTGACCAAGGTCTATGGCGAAGGGGCGCTGGCCTTTCAGGCGCTCAAGGGCGTGGACCTGGACATTGCGCAGGGCGACTTTGTGGCCATCATGGGCCCCAGCGGCTCGGGCAAGTCCACGGCCATGAACACGCTGGGCTGCCTGGACCGGCCCACCACGGGCGAATACCTGTTCAAGGGCGTGCATGTGGAGTCACTCTCGCGCGACGAGCGGGCACGGCTGCGGCGGCGCTACTTTGGCTTTGTGTTCCAGGGCTTCAACCTGCTGGCGCGCACCTCGGCGCAAGAGAATGTGGAGCTGCCCCTGCTGTACCGGGGCGAGTCCGCAGCGGCGCGCCACGCCGCTGCGGCTCGGGCGCTGGATGCGGTGGGCCTCAAGGGCTGGGAGCACCACACGCCCGCCGAGCTGTCGGGTGGCCAACAGCAGCGCGTGGCGATTGCGCGCGCCATCGTCACCGAGCCCGATGTGCTGCTGGCCGACGAGCCCACCGGCAACCTCGACACCCAGCGCAGTGTCGAGATCATGGACCTGCTGTGGCGCCTGAATGTCGACCACGGCATCACCGTGTTGATGGTTACGCACGAGCCCGACATGGCGCAGTACGCCCGACGCATCGTGCGGTTTGTGGATGGCGTGGTGGACAGCGACGCTGCCAATCCGCATCCCAAGGGCCTGGATGGGGATGCGGGATCGAACGCAGCGGCTGTGACCGTTTCGGACACAGGAGGCCACTGATGCTGCTCAACACCGTGCTGCTGGCGCTGCGTTCCATCCGGCGCAACCTGATGCGCTCTTTCCTCACCATCCTGGGCATCGTGATCGGTGTGAGCGCGGTGATCACCATGGTCACGCTGGGCAATGGCGCCACGCTGGCCATCCAGAACCAGATATCGGGCCTGGGCACCAACTTGCTGCAGGTGCGCCCTGGCCAGCGCATGGGGCCCGGTGGCGGCACCAGCGCCCCGGCATTCAAAGACACCGATGCCGACATGATCGCGCAGCAGATCGGCGGCATCCTGGCCGTGGCGCCCGAGGCACGCGCCGCCGCCACGGCGGTGGTGGGCGGGCGCAACTGGACGACCAGCGTCATCGGCAGCACCAACGCCTGGCTGGAGACTGGCAACTGGACGGTGCGCAATGGCCGCGTGTTCAGCGATGCCGAGCTGCGCGCGGGCGCCGCCGTGTGCCTGATCGGCGAAACCGTGCGGCGCGAGCTTTTTGGCACGGCCGATGCCGTGGGCGGCCAGCTGCGTGTGAAGGCGTTTTCGTGCGAGGTGGTGGGTGTGCTCGCGTCCAAAGGGCAGGGCGCGTTTGGCAACGACCAGGACGACACCGTGCTGGTGCCCCTGCGCACGCTGCAGCGTCGGGTGACCGGCAACACGCGGGTGAACACGCTGCTGGTGTCCATGAAGGATGGCAGCGACCCCGAGCGGGTGAAGGCCAGCCTGACTCAGCTGCTGCGCGAGCTGCGCAAGCTGTCGGATTCGGACGAAGACAACTTCAATGTGCTGGACACCAAGCAGCTGGCCGACACACTCTCGGGCACCACCAAGGTGCTGACCACGCTGCTGGGCGCCGTGGCCGCCGTGAGCTTGCTGGTGGGCGGTATCGGCATCATGAACATCATGCTGGTGAGCGTGACCGAGCGCACGCGCGAGATCGGCCTGCGCCTGGCCATCGGTGCGCTGGAGCGCGAGGTGCTGCTGCAGTTCCTGATCGAGGCCGTGGTGCTTGCTGCACTCGGCGGGCTTATCGGCATCGTGCTGGCGACGGGCGCGTCGCTTGCGCTGTCGGGGTTGATGGGGGTGCCCTACATCTTCAACCCCGGCGTGAACCTGCTGTCGTTCGTGTTCTCGGCCGGGATTGGCGTGGTGTTCGGCTACTTCCCGGCGCGGCGCGCGGCGCGCATGGACCCCATCGATGCGCTGCGGCATGAGTGAGCAGGGCCGTGGGCTGCCGAATGGCGCCTGACCGGGTGCCCTGGAAGAAAAAACAAGCAAAAAAGGCATGAAGCGCTAGTGCATCATGCCTTGATTGCTATTGAAAATATAGCGATGGCTGTCATGCGCCATCGCCTTGGGAGCGGCTGGCTTCAGTGAATGGTCAGCGTGGTGGCCTTGCTCACGGGCTCCAGGCGGACCAGCGTCAGGGTCAACACGCCGTTTTCCAGCTTGGCGGTGCTGGCGCTGGCATCGATCTCGGTGGGCAGCTCCCACGCGCGCTGCACCTTGCGCGGTGCGCCTTCCACGCTTTGCACCTGCACCACCTGGCCTTCAATGCTGATCGAGAGCTGTTCGCGGGCCAGGCCGGGTACGTCCAGCTGCAAGGTGGTGGCCTTTTCGTCCTGCGTCACGGTGCAGCCCGCAGCGGGTGCTGCGGCAGGCTGTGCCAACGCGCCCATCAGAAAACGTTGCAGCGCCAGGTCGGCGGAACGGGGGGCTTGGGCATAAGCGGCGCGGCGGATCACGGGGGCGAAGATCATGGGTAACTCCTATACACTGCGCGGCTCTCGACGTGGTCGCCGCATGGCAGAGAGGTGTGTGCGGCCACGCCGCATTTCAAGGGAAAAATGCCATGAATAAATTGCAATCTGTGGGCTTGAAATCAGGCGCTGCGGCATTACGTCACACCGTTTGGGCAGCCGCACTGGCCCTTGCAGGCGCCGTGGCGTTGGCGCCTGCCACGCAAGCGCAGACCCCGCCCTCGGCAGCCGTGGCCCAGGCCAGGCCGGTCAAGCTGGCGCTCATCGAAAGCCTGTCGGGCCCGTTTGCCAACACGGGCGAGGCTGTGTACCGCAACATCTACTGGGCCATGGAGCGCGTGAACGCACGCGGCGGCGTGCAGCTGCCTGCCAGCAGCGGCGGCCCCCGCCCGCTGGTGCTGGAGCGCTACGACAGCAAGGGCCAGAACGAAGAAGCCCTGTCTGCCCTGCGCGCCGCGATTGACGATGGTGCGCAGGTCATCCTGCAGGGCAATTCGTCGTCCACGGCCGCCGTGCTGATCGAGGCCATCAACAAGCACAACGAGCGCGAGCCGAACAAGCGCGTGCTGTTCCTCAACTACTCGGCGGTGGACCCCATCCTCACGAATGAGAAGTGCAGCTTCTGGCACTTCCGTTTTGATGCCCATGCCGACATGCGCATGGCCGCGCTGATGGAGGTGATGCGCGAGGACAAGGCCTTGAAGAGCGTCTACCTCATCGGCCAGGACTACAGCTTTGGCCAGGCCGTGCTGCGCGAGGCCAAGAAGCAGCTGGCTGCCCAGCGCCCCGATGTGGCCGTGGTGGGCGAAGAGCTGCACCCCATCGGCCGCGTGAAGGACTTTGCGCCTTATGCCGTCAAGATCAAGACCAGCGGCGCGCAGGCCGTGGTCACCGGCAACTGGGGCAATGACCTCACGCTGCTGGTCAAGGCCGCGCGGGATGTGGGCTACGAGGGCAGCTTCTACACCTTCTATGGCAACGCGCTGGGCGCTCCCGCCGCGATTGGCGACGCGGGCATCGGCAAGGTGGTGGCCGTGGCCGACTGGCTGCCCAACGTGCCGGGCGCGCAAAGCGAGGCGTTCTACCAATCCTTCCGCACACGCTTTCCCAAGCCGCAGGACGACTACGTGCACATGCGTATGCAGCTGATGGTGGAGGCCCTCGCCCAGTCCATCGAGCGCGCGGGCAGCACCGATGTGGTGGCCGTTGCGCGCCAGATGGAGTCGGCCAATGTGCAGTTGGCCGGCCAGGGCGGCACCATGCGCGCGGCCGACCACCAGTTCCAGCAGGCCTTGGCGGTGGGCGTGATGGACAAGAAAGGCGCCCCCGGCGTGAAGTTCGACGTGGAAGGCTCGGGCTACGGCTTCCGCGTGGTGCGGCAGATCGCGGCGGCCAAGGCGCAGCAACCGCACAGCTGCCAGATGCAGCGCTATTGATGCAGCGTTACTGATGCGTGGGTCCGCCCCGGGCGGCCGGGGCGGCCGGGGTGATCGCGCTCAGCGCCGGATGCGGTGGCCCGTCTTGAACACCCACCGCACCACGGCGAGGCACATTGCCATGAACACCAAGGTCATGCTGGTGCTCACCGCGATGTGCACGTCGGCATGGCCATAGAACGCCCACCGCAGCCCGCTGATGAGATAGACCACCGGGTTGAACAACGAGACGGTCTGCCAGAACGGTGGCAGCATGCTGATGCTGTAAAACGCCCCACCCAGAAAGGTAAGCGGCGTGATCACCAGCAGCGGGATGACCTGCAGCTTTTGAAAGCTGTCCGCCCACAGGCCAATGAGGAAGCCGAACAGGCAGAACGTGACGGCAGTGAGCACCAAAAAGCCCACCATCCACACGGGGTGCGCCACCTCGTACGGAACGAACACCCGGGCGGTGGACAGGATGAGCACCGACACCAGCAGCGACTTGCTGGCTGCCGCACCCACGTAGCCCAGCAGCACCTCCACCCAGTTGACCGGCGCGCTCAGCAGTTCGTAGATGGTGCCCGACCACTTGGGCATGTAGATGCCAAAGGCCGAGTTGGAGATGCTTTCGGAGAGCAGCGACAGCATGAGCAGGCCGGGGATGATGTAGGCGCCATAGCTCACCCCGCCGATGTCGCCCATGCGCGAGCCAATGGCGGAGCCGAAGACGATGAAGTACAGCGCGGTGGTGAGCACGGGCGCAATGAGGCTCTGCATCCAGGTGCGGAAGGCGCGGTTCATTTCGAAGCGGTAGATGGCGCGCACGCCATGCAGGTTCACACCGGTCATGCTGGGATCGCTTTCTGGGGCGAAGGGGTTGGGACCTTGTCCTGGTGCACCAGGCTGACGAAGATGTCTTCGAGCGAGCTTTCGCTGGAGTGCAGGTCCTTGAAGTCGATGCCGTGCTCGGTCAGGGCGCGCAGCAGGGCGGCGATGCCGGTGTCTTCCTGCTGCGTGTCGAAGGTGTACGTCAGGACGGTGCCGCCCTGGCTCAGGGCCAGAGGCCAGCGGGCGAGCGGTGCGGGCACTTGCGCCATGGGCTGCTGCAGCGTGATGGCCAGCGCTTTCTTGCCCAGCTTGCGCATCAGCACGGCCTTGTCTTCCACCACGATCAACTCGCCCTTGCGGATCACGCCGATGCGGTCGGCCATGTCCTCGGCTTCTTCCAGGTAGTGGGTGGTCAGGATGATGGTGGTGCCCGCGTCACGCAGTTCCCGCACCAGGCGCCACATGTCGTGGCGCAGCTCCACATCCACGCCGGCGCTGGGTTCGTCCAGGAACAGGATTTTGGGCTCGTGCGACAGTGCCTTGGCGATCAGCACGCGGCGTTTCATGCCGCCCGACAGCGCGAGGATCTTGTTGTCCTTCTTGTCCCACAGCGAAAGGTCCTTGAGGATTTTCTCGATGTACGCGGGGTTGGGGGCCTTGCCGAAAAGCCCCCGGCTGAAGTTCACCGTGGCCCACACCGTCTCGAACGAGTCGGTGTGCAGCTCCTGGGGCACCAAGCCAATGGCAGCGCGGGCTGCGCGGTAGTCGCGCACCGTGTCGTGCCCATCGGCCGTGACGGACCCCGCCGTGGCATTGCTCATGCCACAAATCACGCTGATCAGCGTGGTCTTGCCCGCGCCATTGGGCCCCAGCAGGGCAAAGATCTCGCCGCGCCGGATGTCCAGGTCGATGTTCTTGAGTGCCTGAAAGCCGCCGGCGTAGGTTTTGCTCAGGCCGCGTACACGGACGATGGCGTCCGTGTCGGGTGCTGGAGAAGGTGATGCAGGCATTGGGAGGGTTCTCTGGGAGGGCCAGGGCGTTCCGCCGTGGCCGGGCCGCTGTGCAAGCGGTCACAGCCGGGCATTGTGGACTGACTTGCACAAGTGTGCTGGGCGGGGGCTCCGAGCCCGCAGAAACCCCCGGGTTGCGCCGTTCAGCGAGTGGCTCGCAGCGGTGGGGCAGCGGTCAGCGCGCCGCCGCCACCTCGCGCCCCAGCTCGATGACGGCCATGGCGTAGTAGCTTGACCAGTTGTAGCGCGTGATGGCGTAGAAGTTTTCGGTGCCTGCCACGTAGCTGGGCGCATCGTTGCCGTTTTGCAGTTCCACCAGCGCCAGCGGGCCCGTGTGCTGCACGCCGTGGGCATCCAGCACAGCGCCCTTGGCCAACATGCTGGCGGCACTGAAGGTGGGCAGGATGTCGGGGGCGAGCAGGTCGTCCAGCTTCAGGCGCGCATTGTCGAACTGCACCCCAAAGTGCGTGGGCATGCCGGGCGTCCAGCCGTGGCCGCGGAAGTAGTTGGCCACCGAACCGATGGCGTCGGCCGGGCTCTTGAACAGGTCCACGCGGCCGTCGCCATCAAAGTCCACCGCGTAGCGCACCCAGCTCGATGGCATGAACTGGCCCAGGCCCATGGCGCCGGCATAGCTGCCGCGCGGCTCGAACGGGTCGGTGTTGCTGCGGTTGGTGAGGCTCAGGAACTGCTCCAGCTCGCGGCGGAAGAATTCGGTGCGCTCCTTGGCGCGCGGGTGGGCGGAGGGAAAGTCGAACGCCAGCGTGGCCAGCGCGTCCATCACACGGAAGGTGCCCATCTGCTGGCCGTAGATAGTCTCTACCCCGATGATGCCCACAATGATCTCGGCGGGCACGCCAAACTCGCGCTCGGCACGCTCCAGCATGGCCTGGTTCTCCTGCCAGAACCGCACGCCTGCACGGATGCGGATGGGGTCGATGAAGCGGCTGCGGTACACGCGCCAGTTCTTGGCCGTGCCCTTGGCGGGCGGCAGCATGAGGCGGGGCACCTGCGGCAAGAAATGCGCCTGCCCGATGGCCTGGCGCACCCACTCGCGGTCCAGGTCCCGCCGTGTGGCTAGGTCGTCGGCAAAGTCCATGGCCTCAGGGCGCGATGCGTAGAGCACCGGGGCCTTGGCACTGGCCCGCCCCTGGTGGGCCTGGCCGGCTTTGGCATGTGCCTTCGGGGCCGCCGGTTTGGGTTGATTTTCGGGCTTTGCGCTAGCGGGTAATGCACAGGCAGCTATCAAAAATATAGCTGCCGTGGTCCATGATGCTGTCTTCTTCATGTCAATGGTTCGTCATGTTGTGGCTCCCTGCAGCGCCTGATACCGGCGCGCTCCAAGACCAGGGATGCCAAGCAAGGGCCGCCCCGCAGCGAGGGCATCGTCCCCCTGGGGGAAGCGGCGCAGCCGCTCAGGGGATGATTCACTGTTTCGGCCAGGCGAGGCTGCGGAACTCCCGCCGCAAATCGCCCAGGGCGGCCTCCGGGTGGGGGGCGTAGCGCACGCGCTCCAGCCGCAGCAGCCAGTCGGCCACCGCCGCAGCGGGTGCGCCGAATTGTGCCTGCACCCGCTCGGCCATGGCCCGGGGCGGCAAGGTGTCGGGCAATGCCATGCCTGCGCGGGCCAGACGCTGGCGCGCGCGGGCCAGCAGGCGCAGCCAGGGGTCGTGCTGGCTGCGCTCCCACAGGCTCCAGCCCATGCCCCCAAGGGCCGCCACGACGATCAGGATGCCCAGCACCATGGTCAGGTCCTGCCAGCTGGGCGACTCAAAGCCCAGGGACTTGAGCAGGTCCAGCTGGCGGCTCTGGGTGTAGTTGAGCACCCACTGGTTCCAGCTGTTGTTGACGGCCTCCCACACGGCGCGCAGGTTCTGCGCGAGACCCGGGCTGATGACCGTGCCCATGGCGGTGGCAAACGCCCCTTGGGGCGCGCGCAGCCTCTGAAAGGCCCCGGTGCGGCCGGGCGATACGGCGCCCGTGGGGTCCACCCGCACCCAGCCCCGGCCGGAGAGCCAGACTTCGGCCCAGGCATGGGCGTCGCTCTGGCGCACGGTCCAGAGCTTGTCCACGGGGTTGCGGTCGCCGCCCTGGTAACCGGTGACGATGCGGGCCGGGATGTCGAGCGCACGCATCAGCACCACAAAGGCCGAGGAGATGTGTTCACAAAACCCCTCCTTGCGGTCAAACCAGAACTCGTCGGCCGTGTGCTGGCCGTACACGCCGGGCTCCAGCGTGTACACATATCCGCCGGTGCGCAGGCGGTTCAGGGCGGCATTGACGAGGGCCTCGGCGTTGTCTTGCGCGGGGTTGGGGTTGAGCTGGGGGTCGTTGCGCAGTTGCTGGGCCAGCGCCAGCGTGCGGGGGTTGAAGCCGGTGGGCAGCTCGGTATAGGTGCGCAGGGCGGCGTTGGGGGCGCTGGGGCCATGGGCAAACTGTGGGTAGCTTTCGGCCTTGTAGCGCACCACATCGGTCACTGCGCGGGTGGTCAGCCACTGCAGGTCCTGCGTCATGAAGGTGTCCATGCCCGCGACGGCAGGTTTGTCCACCGCAGCGTCCAGCAGCAGCAGCCAGGGGCGCTGGTGGGGCTCCAGCGTCACTTCGTAGCGCACAGGCTGGCCTTGCACGCGCAGGTTGGCGACGGTGCTGGTGCGTGCCTGCGAATAATCGCCGGGGCGGGGCGACACCGGGTGCCATTCGACGCCGTCGAAGGTGCCGAACACGGGGCCGCGGAAGTACAGGTCGCTCTGCGGTGGCGCGGCGCCGTCAGGGGTGTCAAACCGCACGCGCATGGCCACCGTGTCATCCAGCGCCAGCTCGGCAATGTTGCCTACCTTCATCACACCCGACAGGCCGCTGCGGCCGCTCATGGTGTCGCTGGGCATGCCCCACAGCGGCGCCATGCGCGGGAACAGCATGAACAGCGCCGCCATGATGGGCGCGCCCAGCAGCGCCATGGTGCCTGCGGTGCGCAGTGCCTGCGACAGCGGTGGCCGCCCCACAGGCATGTGGGCATTGACCAGCGCCGTGAGCAGCCCCAGCAGCGCCACCAGCATGGCAGCGGCCGTGAACAGCGACTGCGAAAAGAAGAAGTTGCTGATCATCGTGAAGAAGCCCAGGAAGAAGACCACCAGCGCGTCGCGCCGCGCGCGCAGTTCCAGCATCTTGAGCGCCAGCAGCATCACGATCAGCGTCACCCCTGCATCACGGCCCAGGATGGTGCGGTGGGTGTACAGCGTGCCCGCCACCGCGATCACCAGCGGAACGGCCAGCACCCAGCGCGTCGGCAGCGGGCGGCCCTTGAAGGCCAGCCAGCCGCGCCACAGCATCAGTCCGGCCGCCAGCAGGCTCGCCCATACAGGCAACACGTTGACCTGCGGGGCGATGACCCACGCAATCACGACGAGCAGGAACAGCGTGTCGCGCGCGTCGCGCGGCAGTGCGTTGAGCGTCTGACGCAGGGTCATGGCTGAGCGGTGGAACGGGGGAGGATGGATTTCATGGTGCTATTTATTTGATAGCTATTCGGGCAATAAGAATATGCGCTTGGAGCCGATAGGGGCCAAACTCGGCAGGAATGGGCAGTGGCAGGTCAACACAGGGCCAACGCCTCCAGGCAGCGGCGGCGGTGGGCGGCCCCCGTGTCGGGCGCGATCTCGGTGCCGGGCAGGCGCAGGCCATAGTCCAGGCCCAGGCGGTCGGCTTGCAGCACCCAGGCCGTCAGGCGCGACACGCGTGCCTCATGGTTGGGCAAGGCGGCGTGGGCCAGGTCCAGCCACAGCTCGTGCCGCTGGGCCTGTTGCGCGTCACGGCTCACCAGGTCATCGGTGCCGGTGGCCAGCGACTTCGCCGCTTTCTTCCAGACCACCAGTTTGAGCGGGTCGCCCCGCCGGTAGGCCCGCACGCCGTCGAATTCGCCAATGCCCTGCGACGGCGCGTTGCCCGTGCCCCCGGCGCGGGGCTCGCCCGGCGGCAGGGGTTGTGGCGGCACCTCGGGCGCGGGGTACACCAGCACCTCGGCAGCAGGGCGCCAATAGGTCCACACGCGGAAGGTGCCCAGCGGAAACCGCGTTTCGGCCGTCAGGGTGGGCACGCGGTGCAGCCCCCGGCGCCCGGGCTGGAAGGCCACTTGCACGCTGGCCTGGCCCTGGGCGGGCACGTCGGTCCAGGCCCAGTGGTGTTCGGCCTTGCCGGTGCCGTGCACGGCCAGGGCAATGCCATAACGCGGCGACTTGCGATCACTGGACAGCTGGATCTCAAACGCCGTGCTGGTGCCCAGAAAATGTGGCTCGGGTGCCTTCAGGTGCAGCGTCAGCCCGCGCAGGTTGGCGTGGCAGATGTGCATGCCCACCACCGCGCTGCCAGCCAGCAAAAAGGTCAGCAGGTAGCCCAGGTTGAGCTGGTAGTTGATGGAGGCCACCAGCAGCACCACGAGCGTGAGCGCCAGCATCCAGCCCGAGCTGGTGGGCAGGATGTAGACATTGCGCTGGGTGAGCTGCAGCGTGTCGGACAGCGGCAGGCGTGCCTGCCACCAGCGCTGGAAGCGCCTGCGAAGGCGCGCCACGGGGCTGAGCCGCGCGGCCACGCCGCGCCAGCCCGTGGTCGTCGTGAGGGAAGGGTGGGCGGCGGATTCCATTGATCAGGGCAGCGGCACGGCATCGACCATGGCGCGCACCTGCTCGACCGCGCCGCGCCCGGCGTCGCCCACGGGCACCAGGCGGTGGGCAATGGTTTGCGGCAGCACGGCCTGCACATCGTCCGGCGCCACATAGTCGCGCCCGCTGATCAGCGCCTGGGCCTTGGCGGCGCGCAGCATGGCAATGCCCGCGCGGGGCGACAGGCCCTGCAAGAACCAGCGCCCCGAGCGGGTGGCGGCGATCAGGTCCTGCACGTAGTTGAGCAGGGGGTCTGCGGTGTGCACGGCCTGCACCTGGCGCTGCAGCTCGGCCAGTTCGTCGGCGGACAGCAGGGGCAGCAGGCTGCTCACCATGTCGCGCCGGTCGGCGCCCGACAGCAGCAGGCGCTCGGCGGCGCGGTCGGGGTAGCCGATGGAGATGCGCATCAAGAAGCGGTCAAGTTGTGACTCGGGCAGCGCAAAGGTGCCCAGCTGGTCGTGTGGGTTCTGGGTGGCGATCACGAAGAAGGGGTGGGGCAGGGCGCGGGTTTCGCCCTCGACCGACACCTGCTTTTCTTCCATGGCTTCCAGCAGGGCGCTTTGCGTCTTGGGGCTGGCGCGGTTGATTTCGTCGGCCAGCAGCACCTGGGCAAACACCGGGCCGGGGTGGAACACAAAGGCTTCCTTGCCGCGTTCGTACACCGACACGCCGGTCAGGTCGCTGGGCATGAGGTCGGCAGTGAACTGGACGCGCGAAAACTGCAGCCCAAAGGTGTGGGACAACGCGTGCGCCAGGGTGGTCTTGCCCACACCCGGCACGTCTTCGATGAGCAGGTGCCCCCCTGCCAGCAGGCAGGCCACGCAGTCCTGAACCTGGGCCTTTTTGCCCACGATCACCGTGTTAAGCTGATCCAGAAGCGATTTGATCTTGTGCTGTGCATTCATGGCACGACGTTATCCGAAAAACGGCAAAAAATGCGAGACGCGGGGACAAGACTGTGAGCAAGACGGGCTATTTCACCCATCGGGATTGTTGGAAGCACGAGATGGGCCCGGGCCACCCCGAATGCCCCGAGCGGCTGGATGCGATTGAAGACCGTTTGCTGGTCACCGGCGTAGGGGATGCGCTGGAGCGCTACGAAGCCCCGGAAGCCTCGCTGGCCGACATCGAACTGGCCCATGGCCGCATGCACATCGCCGCCTTGCGCGGGATGTCTGACCGGCTCAACGAAGAGCTGATGGCCGGCGGCCCCAGCTATGCGCAGATTGACACCGACACCTCCATCAACGCCCACACCTGGAAGGCGTCGCTGCGTGCTGCGGGTGCCGCGCTGGCCGCCACCGATGCGGTGATGGCGGGCGAGGTCGAAAATGCGTTTTGCTCCGTGCGCCCCCCAGGGCACCATGCGTGCCGCGACAAGGCGATGGGTTTCTGCTTTTTCAACAACGTGGCGGTGGCGGTGAAATATGCGCTGCAGCGCTACAACCTGCAGCGGGTGGCGGTGGTGGACTTTGACGTGCACCACGGCAATGGCACCGAAGACATCCTGGCCAATGACCCGCGGGCGCTGATGGTCAGCATCTTCCAGCACCCGTTCTACCCCTACAGCGGCGACCACGACCCGGCCCCCAACATGGTCAACGTGCCGGTGCCTGCATACACGCGCGGCATGGACATCCGCGAGATCATCGAGATGATGTGGATGCCCCGGCTGGAGGCCTTCAAGCCCGAGATGATTTTTGTGAGCGCCGGTTTTGATGGCCACCGCGAGGACGACATGGGCCAGCTGGGCCTGACCGAGCAGGACTACACCTGGATCACCCAGCGCGTGAAGGACGTGGCCCGGCGCTACTCCAAGGGCCGCATCGTGTCGTGCCTGGAGGGTGGCTACGTGATGGGGCCGCTGGCGCGCAGTGTGGAGGCGCATTTGCGGGTCCTGGCTGATCTTTGACTCCCCCTGAGCCGCCTGCGGCGTCTTCCCCCTGAGGGGGACGCCACCCGTGGCCTGGCGGAGCCAGCTCCACGGTGGCACTGGCCTCATGCGCGCCTGTTTCAAACGCCCCTCGCATTGCTGTGCACAGGAGAAACAACATGACGATTCCAAATTCTGACGAGCTGCTGCTGATCACCCGTGATACGCGCGGTGTGATCACCCTCACTTTGAACGACCCTGCACGCTTCAATGCGTTGGGCTCTGAAATGCTGACAGCCCTGCAACAGGCGCTGGACGATGCGGGCCGCGACGAGGCTGTGCGCGTGGTCGTGCTGGCCGCAGCAGGCAAGGCCTTCTGTGCCGGGCACAACCTCAAGGACATGGCGGCGAACCCGGACCTGGCGTACTACCAAAAGCTGTTTGCACAATGCAGCCGCATGATGCTGACCATCCACAAGCTGCCAGTACCCGTGATCGCCAGGGTTCAGGGCATGGCGACGGCCGCAGGCTGCCAGCTGGTGGCGCAGTGTGACCTGGCCGTGGCGGCCGACAGCGCGAGTTTTGCCACCAGTGGCATCCACTACGGCCTGTTCTGCGCAACGCCGAGCGTGCCGCTCGTGCGCAATGTGCCCGCCAAGCGGGCGATGGAAATGTTGCTCACCGGCGACTTCATGGATGCGCCCACTGCACTCGCGCAAGGGCTGGTGAACCGGGTGGTGCCCCCCGATGCGCTGGATGCCGAGGTCGAGCAACTGGTGCAATCCATCCTGCAAAAGCCCCGCGTGGCCGTGGCCATGGGCAAGGCGCTGGTGTACCAGCAGCGCGAGCTGGGCATCGATGCCGCCTACCAGCTGGCAGGCCAGACCATGGCCACCAACATGATGGACTCGGCCGCCCAGGAGGGTGCCCGTGCGTTTGCCGAAAAACGCCAGCCCGCCTGGAAGCGTTGAGGCGCCGCACGATGGACAAGCCGATGCTCGACGATGTGGGCCTCTGGGTGCAGGCCTTTCTCAGCCCTACGGTGCTGGTGGAGCTGGCTGTTTTGGCAGTCTGCGTGGGCCTGGCCTGGGGGCTGGTGGCGCTGCTCCAGCGCGGCCTGCGCCGGGGCGACCCGCGCTCCATCCTGTTTGGTGTGCGCATCGTGGATGGCGCGCTGTTCCCCCTGGTGCTGCTGAGTCTGGCCTACATCGCGCGCACCCTGCTGCACCATTGGGTGGCGCTGGCGGCTTTCAAGATTGCGATCCCGGTGCTGGTGGCGCTGGTGGTCATTCGCATTGGCGTGAAGGTGCTGCAGGTGGCCTACCCGGACGCTGCCTGGGTGCGGCCCATCGAGCGCTCCATCTCCTGGATGGCGTGGCTAGGCATGGTGCTGTGGGTCACAGGGCTGCTGCCGCTGGTGCTGGACGAGCTGGACCAGATCCACTGGAAAGTGGGCGGGGCGACGCTGTCGGTGCGCACCATCATCGAAGGGGCGGTCACCGCAGCGGCAGTGCTGCTGATTGCCCTGTGGATCTCGGCGGCCATCGAGTCGCGGCTGCTGCGCTCGGCCACGGGTGCCGAGCTGTCGTTGCGCAAGGCGGTGAGCAATGCGGTGCGGGCGCTGCTGGTGTTTGTGGGCTTGCTGGTGGCCTTGTCGTCGGTGGGCATCGACCTGACTGCGCTGTCGGTGCTGGGCGGTGCGGTCGGCGTGGGCATTGGCTTTGGCCTGCAGAAGCTGGCGGCCAACTATGTGAGCGGTTTTGTGATCCTGGCCGAGCGCAGCATGCGCATCGGCGACAACGTCAAGCTCGATACGTTCGAGGGGCGCATCACGCAGATCAATGCCCGCTACACCGTCATCCGCTCGCCCTCGGGGCGCGAATCCATCGTGCCCAACGAACTCTTGATCACCCAGCGGGTGGAAAACCTGTCGCTGTCAGACCCGCGCGTGTGGATGTCCACCGTGGTCAGCGTGGCCTATGAGAGCGATGTGGACCAGGTGGCCCAGTTGCTCACCGATGCCGCCCTGGTCAGCCCGCGCGTGCTGCGTGACCCCGCCCCCAGCGCCGCGCTGTCGGCCTTCGGGGCCGATGGGCTGGAGTTCACCGTGGGCTTCTGGATTGCAGACCCTGAAAACGGATCCCTGGGACTGCGCTCGGACATCAACCGGGCCATCCTGAGTGCGCTGCGGGCCCACCAGATCGAAATCCCTTACCCCCAGCGGGTCATGCATGTGCAGGTCGATGGCGCAGTCCCTGCAGCGATGTCGCCGGGCGGGGCTCCCGCGCCAGCACCGGCTTCGGCGGGCTGATCCAGTTGCAGGGCGATACCTCGGCGGGTGCCCGGTAGCGCAGGCGACAGCAAACTCTAGACACTGTCCGGGTTCACTCGCCTATAATTCACAAAAAGCACGATCGTTCTTTTTTGTGATTGTGCAGTCTGTGTGGTGGCTCCGTAGCGCTTTCGCTGCAGTGCGACATAGAATGTTCTAGTTTACGTAAACGTCAATTCAACCAACTCTCTAGGAGCCGCAGCAATGAAGGTCTTGGTCCCTGTCAAGCGCGTGGTGGACTACAACGTGAAGGTCCGCGTGAAGTCGGACAACACGGGTGTGGACATCGCCAACGTGAAGATGAGCATGAACCCCTTTGACGAAATCGCCGTTGAAGAGGCCGTGCGCCTGAAAGAAAAAGGCCTGGTGACCGAAGTCATCGCAGTCTCCTGCGGCGTGGCCCAGTGCCAGGAAACCCTGCGCACTGCCATGGCGATTGGCGCCGACCGCGCCATCCTGGTCGAGACCGACGTGGAACTGCAGCCCCTGGCAGTGGCCAAGCTCCTGAAGGCCCTGGTGGACAAAGAGCAACCCTCGCTCATCATCCTGGGCAAACAAGCCATCGACGACGACGCCAACCAGACCGGCCAGATGCTGGCTGCTTTGGCCGACCTGCCCCAGGCCACGTTCGCCAGCAAGGTTGAACTGGCTGCCGACAAGGTCAGCGTGACCCGCGAAGTGGACGGCGGCCTGGAAACCCTGGCCCTGACCCTCCCAGCCGTCATCACCACCGACCTGCGCCTGAACGAGCCCCGCTACGTCACCTTGCCCAACATCATGAAGGCCAAGAAAAAGCAGCTCGATACCGTCAAGCCCGAAGACCTCGGCGTGGACGTGGCTCCGCGCCTGAAGACCCTCAAGGTGACCGAGCCCGCCAAGCGCGGCGCTGGCATCAAGGTGGCCGACGTGGCCGCCCTGGTCGAAAAACTCAAGAACGAAGCGAAGGTGATCTAAATGTCGGTACTCGTTATTGCTGAACACGACAACGCGTCCATCAAGGGCGCCACGCTGAACACCGTCACGGCCGCAGTGGCCTGCGGTGGCGACGTGCACGTGCTGGTGGCCGGCCACAACGCCGGAGCTGCTGCACAAGCCGCCTCCAAAATAGCCGGTGTTGCCAAGGTCATCCACGCAGACGCCCCTGGCCTGGAACACGGCCTGGCAGAAAACGTGGCCGCCCAAGTCCTGGCCATCGCATCCAACTACAGCCACATCCTGTTCCCCGCCACCGCCAGCGGCAAGAACGTGGCCCCCCGCGTGGCGGCCAAGCTCGATGTGGCCCAGATCAGCGACATCACCAAAGTGACGCAACCGCAGGGTGCCTCTGGCACGGCCGATACGTTTGAGCGCCCCATCTACGCCGGCAACGCCATTGCCACCGTGCAAAGCCAAGATGCCGTCAAGATCATCACCGTGCGCACCACCGGCTTTGACGCCGCAGCCGCCACCGGTGGCAGCGCACAAGTTGAAACCGCTGCCGCCACGGCCGACGCAGGCAAGAGCAGCTTCATGGGCAGCGAAATCGCCAAGAGCGACCGCCCCGAGCTGACCGCTGCCAAGATCATCGTCTCCGGTGGTCGTGCGCTGGGCAGCAAGGAAAAGTTCGACGAAGTCATGACGCCCCTGGCCGACAAGCTGGGCGCCGCCCTGGGTGCCAGCCGCGCGGCGGTGGACGCGGGCTACGCACCGAACGACTGGCAAGTGGGCCAGACGGGCAAGATCGTGGCACCGCAGCTGTATGTGGCCGCCGGTATCTCGGGTGCTATCCAGCACTTGGCGGGCATGAAGGACTCCAAGGTGATCGTGGCGATCAACAAGGACCCTGAGGCACCGATCTTCAGCGTGGCTGACTATGGGCTGGAAGCGGATCTGTTCACGGCTGTGCCTGAACTGGTCAAGGCCCTGTAAGAACGCCCCTGTGCACACAAAGGCATCGCTCGCGATGCCTTTTTTTTGACGAAATTTCGCTTTCCCGGAGACACCCATGAGCTACACCGCCCCCGTCAAGGACATGCTGTTCGCCATCGAGCACCTGGCCAACATTGAACAGATCGCGCAAATCCCTGGTTTTGAAGATGCCGGGCTGGACACGGCCGCCGCCGTGCTGGAAGAGTGCGCCAAGTTCAATGAAGGGGTGCTGTCGCCGCTCAACTGGGAAGGCGACAAGAACCCGTCGAGCTGGAAAGACGGTGTGGTCACCACCACCCCCGGCTTCAAGGAAGCCTTCCGCCAATATGGCGAAGGCGGCTGGCAAGGCCTGCAGCACCCCGCCGACTTTGGCGGCCAGGGCCTACCCAAGACCATCGGCGCGGCCTGCATCGAGATGACCAACAGCGCCAACATGAGCTTTGCGCTGTGCCCGCTGCTGACCGACGGCGCCATCGAGGCGCTGCTGACAGCAGGCAGCGATGAACTCAAGGCCGCCTACCTCGAAAAGCTGGTGACCGGCGAGTGGACTGGCACCATGAACCTGACCGAACCCCAGGCGGGCTCGGACCTGGCCCTGGTGCGCACGCGTGCAGAACCCCAGCCCGACGGCACCTACAAGATTTTCGGCACCAAGATCTTCATCACCTACGGTGAGCACGACATGGCCGAAAACATCATCCACCTGGTGCTGGCCCGCGTGCAGGGCGCGCCGGAGGGCGTCAAGGGCATCAGCCTGTTCGTGGTGCCCAAGTTCATGGTCAACAAGGACGGAAGCCTGGGCGCGCGGAATGACGCGCATTGCGTGAGCATCGAGCACAAGCTGGGCATCAAGGCATCGCCCACGGCCGTGCTGCAGTTTGGCGACCACGGCGGCGCGGTGGGCTACCTGGTGGGCCAGGAGAACCGGGGCCTGGAGTACATGTTCATCATGATGAATGCGGCCCGCTACGCCGTGGGCATGCAGGGCATCGCGATCTCCGAGCGCGCCTACCAAAAGGCTGTGCAGTACGCGAAAGACCGCGTGCAGAGCCGCCCCGTGGACGGCAGCATCAACGCCAGCGCCGCCATCATTCACCACCCCGACGTCAAGCGCATGCTCATGACCATGCGCGCCACCGTCGAGGGTTGCCGTGCCATGGCCACGGTGGCGGCTGCGGCGTTTGATGCCGCACACCACCACCCCGATGCCGACACGCGCAAGCAGAACCAGGCGTTCTATGAATTCATGGTGCCGCTGGTCAAGGGCTACAGCACCGAGACCAGCCTGGAAGTGACCAGCCTGGGTGTGCAGGTGCATGGTGGCATGGGCTTCATCGAAGAAACTGGCGCCGCGCAGTACTACCGCGACGCCAAGATCCTGACCATCTACGAAGGCACCACCGCCATCCAGGCCAACGACCTCGTCGGCCGCAAGACGGCACGCGATGGCGGGCAGGTGGCCAAGGGCATCGCTGCGCAGATCGAGAAGACCGAGGCCGACCTGCTGGCCAGTGGCACGCCCGCTGCGCTGGCCGTGGCAAAACGCCTGACGGCGGCGCGCAAGGCGCTGCTCGATGTGATCGACTTTGTAGCCGGTGGCACCAAGGCCCAGCCCAACGCCGTGTTTGCGGGCAGCGTGCCCTACCTGATGCTGGCGGGCAATGTGGTGGCGGGCTGGCAGCTGGCACGCAGCCTGCTGGTGGCACAAGACCTGTTGCACAAGGGACAGGACGAAGCCTTCATGCGCGCAAAAATCACCACGGCCCAGTTCTATGCCGACCACATCCTGGTGAAGGCCCCAGGCCTGCGCGACAGCATTGTGGAAGGCGCGGCCAGCGTGACCGAGCTGGCGCTGGAAGCCTTCTGAAGGACTGACGTGCCGTGAGGAGACAGGCCACCTGCGGGGCAGGGGCCTTGATATAAAAATGATAGCTACGGACGCATGATTCACTAGCGCATCCGGCCTATTCCATCCCTATTCTTGTTCTGGAAGTTGTTGCCATGTCCAAACTGCCTCCCGTGTTGCAAAACCTGTCGCTGCCCGTCATCGGTTCGCCGCTGTTCATCATCAGCAACCCCAAGCTCGTGATCGAGCAGTGCAAGGCCGGTGTGGTGGGCTCCATGCCCGCGCTCAATGCCCGCCCTGCCGAACTGCTGGACGAGTGGCTGGCCGAGATCACCGAGACCTTGGCGGCCTACAACAAGGCGAATCCCGACAAGCCTGCTGCGCCGTTTGCCATCAACCAGATCGTGCACAAGAGCAACGACCGGCTGGAGCACGACATGCAGGTGTGCGCCAAGTACAAGGTGCCGATCATCATCACCAGCCTGGGTGCGCGCGAGGACGTGAACCAGGCCGTGCATGCCTGGGGCGGCGTGGTGCTGCACGACATCATCAACAACAAGTTCGCGCACAAGGCGATTGAGAAGGGCGCTGACGGCCTGATCGCCGTGGCGGCCGGTGCTGGTGGTCATGCTGGCACCAAGAGCCCGTTTGCGCTGATCCAGGAAATCCGCCAGTGGTTCGACGGCCCGCTGGCGCTCAGCGGCTCTATCGCCAGTGGCGGCGCGGTGCTGGCTGCACAGGCCATGGGGGCAGACTTTGGCTACATCGGTTCGGCCTTCATCGCCACCCATGAGGCCCGCGCCAGCGAGGCCTACAAACAAGCCATCGTGGACGGCAACTCGGACGACATCGTCTACAGCAACCTGTTCACGGGCGTGCATGGCAACTACCTGGCGCCCTCGATCCGCGCGGCCGGCATGGACCCGGACAACCTGCCAGAGTCCGACCCCAGCAAGATGAACTTTGGCGGCGACGCCAAGAAGGCCTGGAAGGACATTTGGGGCTGCGGCCAGGGCATCGGCTCAATCAGCGCCGTGACCAGCACCGCCGAACTGGTCACCAAGTTGCGCGGTGAATACGAGGCAGCCCGGGCCCGTCTCAAGCTCTGAATCTGCGCTCTGTGTGAGGGGCGCTGGCTTTGTGCCTCTGGGGGCGTTCGGCCGTCCTTCTTCCCTCACCCCGCCGTTTGTTTCGCCCGCCATGCGTATCCACACATGGCGGGCGAATGTCTTTGTGGGAGGTGTTCGAGCGGTGTCTTTGCGGTGACGCACCCGAGGGGAAACCCGCGTGAGGAGGAGAAGTCCCCTACCGATAATGGTGATGAAAAATAATCAATGAATGCCGGTGCCACGTTCGCCGGCCTTGTCACCATGTTGCGAGGGAGATGCCTGATGTTCCGTGCTTTTGTGTGCCTGCTGGCCGTGTGCGCCACCACCCTGGTTCATGCCCGCAATGAAGGCGTGACCGCCGATGAAATCCGGCTGGGTGCCTCGGTCGTGCTGTCGGGACCGCTCGGGCCGCAGACGGCGCAGTACGGCGAGGGCTCGCGACTGCTGTTCGACGCGGTGAACGCGCAGGGGGGGGTACATGGCCGCATGATCCGGTACATCACACTCGATGATGCTTTCGACCCGCAACAGGCCGTGGAAAACACGCGCCAGTTGCTGGAGAACGACAAGGTGTTCATGATTTTCCATAGCACCGGTACGGCGCAGACGGCGGCCATCCTGCCGCTGATCAAGGAGCAGCGCACTGTGCTGTTTGGCCCCGTCACGGGTGCCTCGGTGTTCCGGGAGGCGTTCAATCCCTATGTGTTCCATGTGCGTGCGGGTTATGCGAACGAGGCCAGCAAGATCGTGTCGCAGTTGCGCCAGCAAGGCATCACCCGTGTAGCCGTGTTCTTTCAGGACGATGGCCTGGGCAAGACACTGGCGGGCGAGCTCAAGAAAGCATCGGAAGAGGAGAAGCTGCCCTTCCTGGCCGAGATCAAGGTGGACCCCAAGCAGCCCGACTTTGCCGCAGCCGCGCAAGCAACCGAGAAAGCCCAGCCCCAGGCTGTGATCGTGGCCACGGGCGGCACCACCTTCACCAGCTACATCAAGGCCGTGCAGGCCACGGCAGCGCGGCCTGCTTACTACGGGTTCTCGGTGGCCAGCATGGACGTGATCCAGCGCGAACTCAGGGACAAGGCGCGGGGCATCATCCTGGCGCAGATCATGCCTTCGCTGCGCAACACCACCATCCCGGTGGTGGCCGAATATCTGAGCCTGCTGCGTGCCAAGTCGCCCGGCGCTCAGCCCTCGGCTTCACAGTTTGAAGGTTTTGTCCACGCACGCTTGCTGGTGGAAGGGCTACGCCGCGCGGGGCGCAACCTAACTACCGAGTCGTTCTCCAAAACGATGGAAGAAGCTGGTGAAATTGCTTTTGGTCGTTTCAGCGTGAAGTATTCGCCGCGCAACCACAATGGATCGACCTATGTGGAGCTGGCTATCGTGGACGCGGAAGGCAGTCTGCGTTACTGAGGGTCTCCACGCTTCGTGCGGTGGGCGGACTCTCGTTCATCGAGCCCGCTGCAGGTGATGGCAGACCAGCGGGAGACAGTGCAGCTGTGCAAAAAATCCTCTAACGGAGGACAATAGCGGGTTTTGTTGTTCCATCCTCGGTCCAGTTCGCCTTGCTGCTTTGCGCAGCAGGCGAATCAGCGCGGAGGGAACCCGGATATCCAGCGGCGCACTGTCCGCAGGGATTCAACACCTCGCCCTATGTCCTCGTCCACATCCCGCACACCCTTGATCGACATGATCAAGGGCATGGCTTGCGCCACCATCGTGTGGCACCACTTGGCCTTCTATGGCCCGATGTCAGACATCGCCCATCCCTTGGCTCCAGCACTCATAGCGTGGCTATATGACTATGGGCGCATGGCGGTGCAGGTGTTTCTGGTGTTGGGTGGGTACCTGGCTGCTGCGAGCCTTGCGCCCCAGGGCGTAGCCCGTTTTGACCACGCCGGCGCCGCCATTGCCAAGCGGTTTGTGCGTCTGGTAGTGCCTTACGCCGTGGCGTTGATGCTGGCGGTGGTGGTCGCCGCCCTCGTGCGGCCTTGGATGGAGCACCACTCTGTGCCCGACCAACCCACCTTGTCCCAACTGTTGGCAAACGCCTTGCTGCTACAGGATATCGTGGGTGAAGGCGCTTTGTCGGCTGGCGTGTGGTACGTGGCCATCGACTTTCAACTCTTTGCGCTGACCGTGCTGATGCTGGCCGGGGTACGTGCGCTGCCTGTGCGTTGGGTACAGCACCATGCAGCGGCCTTGTCTCAGGGGCTGGTGCTGTTGGTGGCTGCTGCCTCTCTATGGGTTTTCAACCGCATCGCGGGGTTGGACATGTGGGCGCTGTACTTTTTTGGTGCCTACGGCCTGGGCATGCTGGCCTACTGGGCGGTGCGGGCCCCGCAGGCCCAGGCATGGGTCTGCCTCATGGCGCTGCTGGTGGGGGCAGCGCTGGCGGTGGATTTCCGGGCACGCATTGCCGTAGCTGCGGTCACGGCCTTGTGCCTGGTGGTGGCGATGCGCTCTGCGCGCATGCGCAGCTTTTCCGGTGTGTCGCCGCTCGTAAAGCTCGGCCAGATGTCGTACTCGGTGTTTCTGGTGCACTTTGCCGTGTGCTTGCTCGTGAACGCGGTGGTCAGCCACCTCTGGCCTGCATCACCAGCGCTGAACGCAGTGGGCATGCTCCTGGCGTTTGTGCTGTCGCTGGCAGCTGGGCGTCTGTTGTATCTGCGAGTGGAGCGTCATGTGCCATCGTGGTCGACGGCCCTGCGCTGGCAACTGGGGCTGGTGGGGGCTGGCATGCTGGTGGTCATTACCAGCAACTGGGCGTAGCCCCTAGGCTGGGACCGCAGGGGCAGGCCGACTGGGCTGTCTTTTTGAGCGCGCTATATCCTTCAGCTCAGTGCAGTGCTATCGCAAAAGCTTGCGTTCCCGCCGTTTGCGCTGCTTGTCCAGAAACCACGCCATGAAGGGCAGCAGCAGCATCGAGCCGGGGATCACCCAAATAAAAAGATAAGGGCTGACCGAAGAGGCAGACCGCATCACATCCCGCAGGTGGGCACGTTCCTCGGCACTCCAGGTGCCCTGGCGGCGCTGCTGCACCAGCCAGACCACCGAGCCTCTCATGGTGGCCATCTCGCGGCGCAAGCGGCTCTTTTCCCGACTGTTGCCCGCGAGAAAAGAACAAAACCATTCCGGCGCCCGTTCCATGCGACGCTGGAATGCCAAGGTTGAATCCGGGTCGAATGCGTCGGAAGTTTGCTGGCGTTCGGGGCGCTGCGAAGAAGTCATGTTGAGCAGCATTGTCTCTGGAGATGCAGGTAACAACAAATGGACATTGAGCTGAAACATACTTCAACTGCGCAAATGGACCTTTGCTGACGGTTTGGTTGTAAACATGCTCGAGGGGTCCGCAGACGGCCTCAAGTCACGATCGCTTGCGTGAAGCAAAAACCTAATGCGCAGGCATCGCCACAAACATTAGTCAACCAGTGGTTAGCGCGGCTCTGAGCGCATGGAGTTCAGACAGGGGCACTGGGCTCCCGCCCGCGTACTTGTCTTTGATGGAACTTGTCAGCGCAGTGTGAGGACGCAACTGCATGCTCGAGGCTGTTGAACTTCTCTTTGGCGCTCGACGGTCAATCCGAGCGCACAAGCGGTTCGGCTGCGCCTACCCTAAATACCAGTCGCTTCGTAAGATATGTGCATGAAATCTCGATCTTCATGTGGCGCAATCCGCTACCAACCATCCGCTCAAAATGTGGATACTCGCCGAAACGAAGGCGGCTTCACTTTGGTGGAGATCTTGGTAGCCATCGTAATTTTGGCCTTCGGCATGTTGGGGACCGTGGGCATGCAAGCATTTGCACTTCAGGCTAATCGTGATGCCCGTCTTCAAGCTCAGGCAGTGGTTTATGCCCGCGAGTTAGCTGAAATGATGCGTGGCAACAAAGAAATTGCCGTAAAAACCACTGCGGCTGCTAATCCCTACTTGGTGACGTCAATGACTATTTCATCGCCTAGCTATTGCATGGCTGTCGGTAATGCATCTACCGGTTGCACATCCACGCTGGATGTTGCCACTGCAGAAATGACGGATTGGCTGGCTCGCGTAGCGGCTGATCTGCCCGACGCTCGCGTCACTGTGTGTTTTGACGGCACTCCATACGACTCCAGTGGCCTTCCTCAATGGACCTGCAACGCAACGGGGGCTGATGAAATCGTGTTCATCAAAATCGGTTGGACGCGGACTGTGACGGACAAAAGCCAAACCGGCAGCGCAGCACTCGAAAGGGCAAGCGACAGCGCGAGCCGACCCTACGTAGTGGTTCCTGTGACCAGTGGGAACGTGACATGATTAAGCGCTCAACTTTCCGTGATGGATTTGGGAGGCGCCACCGAGTGACTAGCCTCCAAAAAGGGGTCACTCTCATTGAACTGATGGTGGCTATGGCTCTAGGCTTGTTGATTGCTCTTGCGGCCGCTGCTTCTTTGTTGATTTCTCGCCAAGGGTTTACTGCAGTTGATGCAGCCTCGCAGTTGCGTGATAACGGGCGGTATTTGCAAAGCCTTACCCAGCGCCTCGGCGTGCAGGCTGGTTATAGAGATATCAGGTTTGCAACCGATACAACTGCCAAAACAAATCAATCGTACGGAGCGGGCACTCCCCCGCCAAACGTTTTTGGATTGAATAATGCCTCCCGTACATCTACTGCGACTTGGGATTCAGGTACTACACGCACATCCGGACAGGTTGGCTATGGAAGTGATATTCTGGTACTGAGGCATCAAACTAGCTCGTCAACTCCGGATGCTACAGCCTCAGACAGTACCATGATTGACTGCGCGGGTGTTGCATCTACGGCGATCCCTACAGGACTGGATGATAAACTGGTCAGTATTCTCCATGTGGGCGTCGGATTAGACGGCGAGCCTTCTCTTTTGTGCTCGCGATCGGATACTGGTGCAGCGCCTTATGACGTGCAGCCTATTATTTCTGGGGTCGAGAATTTTCAGGTTCTTTATGGCGTCGATGGTATTGCGCCAGGGAACACAACTGTACCTATTCCATCCACTTCAGCTGACTCGATTCCCGAGCGATATTTACGGGCAGATCAGCTTACGGTCGCTGGCAATGATGCTGCTACATATGCTAATTGGCAGCGTGTCAGAAGTATAAGAATTGGCGTCGTACTGCGTGGACCACCTGGCTCTGCTATCGATAGCAGCAGCCAAACTTTTTATCCCCTGGGAATTTCTAAAGGATCTGCGAGTGGCACCAAAGGATCCGGTTTTGCCAACAACACGACAGACCCAGGTACTGTTTACACGCCTACAACGGATAATCGTTTGAGGCAAGTCGTTACGTTTACGGTACATCTGCGCAATTTTCAGGGCGAGTACTGATATGAAAAAAGCATATTCGCAGAAAATAAATCAAATATCAATGAATCAGCACGGGCTCTCGCTGATCGTTGTGATGCTAATTCTTATCGTGGTTTCGGTGCTTGGTGTGGGGGGCATACAGATATCCATGATGGGCGAGCGTGGGACTCGAAATGAAAGAGATATGCAGATCGCTTGGCAGGGGGCTGAAGCAGGCTTGATAGATGCAGAGTTTGATATTGAAGGCCTCCCTGCAGCCTCTCCAAACAAGCGCAATACTATATTCAAGCGAGGTGATGTAGATCTCGCTAAGTTCATAGACAACTGTGGCGACTCGGGACAAAGTGTTGGTCTATGTGCGCTGAAAGAAGCTGGTAAACCTGCATGGTTGACTGTTGATTTCACGGATTCGAGCACTGGTGCGAAGTCGGTACAGTTGGGCACATACACAGGACGGGATTTTCCGTCGGGAGTCAAGGGTATACAGCCAGCAAAGCCACCTCGCTATGTCATAGAACCCATTCTTGACCGATACGGCGTGAAATCTTATAGAACCACCGATCCCACGGCAGGGTCTGGTCCCTCCTATATCTATAGAGTCACATCGATGGGGTTTGGTCCTAATGGAGAGACGCAAGGTGTGGTTCAGATGATTTATAGAAATTGAGTGGTGAAACGAATATGTCAAAATTGTCTGAAAATCTGGTGATTGTCGGCGCAAACATGCGTCGGAAATTTCAAGATGTATTGCCCGGCACGCGAGCCGCATATCTTGCGTGGGGGTTGGCGCCACTTGTTATCGCTGTTTCTTTTGTCGCAATTGGAAGCGGAACTCCCCCTGCGATTCCGGCTGTGGCGCTTGCCACAGAGCCTTTGTATGCGGCTGTCGTCGTCGATAAGCCAGCTTTGGCGCTTGCGTTGTCTGTCGAATTTCCAACTGTTGGAGCCCAATACACTCCTGGTGGCAGTACGGATAATACCTACAACTCTGCAAAGGAGTATCTGGGTTATTATGATGCTGAAAGTTGCTATTCTTATAATGATGCCCCTTTAGAGACGCCTACTGGTACACAAACTGTTGCCGACTACAAGCGCTTTGACCGTATCGGCGCGGCTGCGGCTCGTAAATGTTCGAATGCATTCAGTGGTAATTTTTTGAATTGGGCGTCGAGTTCAGCGATTGACATGCTTCGCCTCGCTCTGTCCGGCGGGGATCGGTATATCGATACGGCATCTCTGACAATTTTGCAGCGTGCCGTTATTCCTAATGGTGATCCCACTTGTATGTGGAACAGCACCAACTTTCCAGCGAAGCAATTGTCAAAAGATGGTGGTGGCGCTGGGACTTACTGGGGGGCCGTTCCCACTGCCATGATCACTGCCGCTAACGGCAGTGACATCTACGTTGCCAACACTCTGAATCGTATTTATTTTGGAACTTCCCAAACGGGAGGTTGTGGCAACACTTCAGCATATACATTGGGTGCAAGTACCAGTTCCACGGCCATTGGTCCGATTACAAACAGCACGTCCAATCGGCCCAGCAGCTCCACACTATGTGCTGCTGAAAATGCAACATGCAGTTTCACAGGCGTGAAAGAGGTCTGGTATGGTGCAAAATCTGGTGGAACCAATAAGTGGAAAGTAGCGCCCGCATACAATGGTGTTTCATGCACCAATGCGGTTTTTGGAGATCCTTGGTCGGGTCAATCCAAGAGTTGCTATATTGCTGACTACTCCGGGTCTTGGACACCGCCAACATCCACAGCAGCGCTAAATTCTGATGGATTTTTCTATGCTCGGGTACAAGTATGTAATGCTGTATCTGGCACTTTGCAGGATTCTCGTAACTATAATTTTTGCAAGCAATACCCAAGCGGTAACTACAAACCTACCGGTGTAATTCAAAAATACAGTGATCAAATGCGGCTCGCAGCATTTGGTTATTTGCTGGATCAAACAGCCAGTTATAACTCTGGTGGGCGCTATGGTGGAGTTCTTCGCGCACCCATGAAATATGTCGGGGCGAAGACTTATAGTATTACTGGGCAGGATAATACTCCGTCGGGTGGAAATCCAAAAGCTGAGTGGAATGCGAATACAGGGGTTTTTTACGATAATCCGGACTCTAATTCTTCGCCCGCCATCAGCGGGGTTATCAATTATTTGAATAAATTCGGTCGCACTGGGCCTACACCCGGGGTATACAAGAAATATGACCCCGTTGGTGAGTTGCACTACGAGACACTTCGTTATTTGCAAGGCCTGCAGCCGAGCGCCGACTCTATCAGCGGCACCATTACAGCAACGATGGCAGATGGCTTCCCCTACTTTACATCTTGGACTGACCCATACGGAGATGGTCGTAGCAATGCTAGCGACTACTCTTGCGTAAAGAGTAATATTGTGGTTGTGGGTGATATAAACACCCACGATGGCAATCGTCTTCCTACTGCCAGTGCTGCCAATAATATTCCTGACATAAATTATTGGCGGGGTATTGTTCAGAAGTTCGAAAAAAATACCACTGGTACCTATTTGGATGGGCAGGGGAATACGCAGTCTATCTCAAATCCAAATACGGCAAATAACAGTGTGCCTACTGGGACTGATCGTAGTCAAATTATGGGCTCGGCGTATTGGGCAAGGACGCATGACATCCGAGGTACAGGGTGGACAGCTGATTCAGCTAAACAGCGTCCTGGGCTACGTGTCAAAACTTTCGTGTTTGACGTGAATGAATATGGTGCTCAGAACGACGACAATACTCGCCGCACAGCCAATCAATTCTTTATGGCTGCTAAATATGGTGGATTTGAAACAGATCCTACCAATCCCGGTCAAAAACCATACAATGTCAAAGGTAATCCATTCAAAGATCAAAACAATGTAAATAATAATAATGTCTGGCAGAAAGCCAACGAGGCGGGTGAGGCTAATACTTATTATGTTTATAACACGTCGAAAACTTCTCCGGCTCGGGAGGTGCTCACCGCTTTCGATGAGATCTTCAGTAGAGCTTCTACAAGTGCCCGAAGCGTTGCGGGCGGGGGGTTGAGTACTGGAAGCAAGGTTACTAGTAACTCTGTTTCTTACTCTGCGAAATTCGATACCAGTAACTGGAGCGGCGATGTGGTTGCCGAGCCTGTTACGCAGGACGCCAGCAATAATCTTGTTGTCGGCACTCAGCTTTGGAGTGCCGCTCAGCGGTTGGATAATATGATTTCGCCGGCCACCAATCGCAAGATCTTCGTGGGCCGTGTGGGGGCTACATCCACCACCACTGCCACCGCATTTACTTGGACAGCTATTGACACGGCGCTGCAAGATCAGTTGAATAAGTCAAGCCCTGCTGCTGCTTCAGATGGTCTTGGGGCTGACAGGCTTGCCTATCTCCGTGGTGACAGAACCAAAGAAGGGGCTCCCTTCAGAGTCCGTAGCTCTTTGTTAGGGGATATCGTAAATTCCAATATTTCATATTCTGGTGCGCCGTCAAAGGCGTTCACCGGAACCGGGTACACCGCATTCCGGGCCGCCTACGATTCGCGTACGCCAGCCGTTTTTGCAGGGGCAAACGACGGGATGCTGCATGCATTTAACGCCACGACAGGCGATGAGTTGTTCTCTTACATTCCCAGTTGGCTTGGACGTAATTTATCAGCCTTAACTGATCCTTCTTTTGCTAATAATCACCAAAACTATGTTGATGCCCCATCGGTAGTTTCAGAAGCTCAAGTCGCGAATACAGGGGCAAGTACTGATTGGAAGACGGTTCTCGTATCTGGTACTGGAGGAGGGGGCTCCGGAGTTTTCGCATTGGACGTATCCAATCCTTCCAATTTTAGTGCATCCAGTGTAATGTGGGAGTTCACTCGCGCCGACGATGAAGATATGGGTCAGGTTGTAGGCGAGCCAAAGATACTAAAAATAAAGACCAGTGGCACTAGCTCAACAGTTACATATCGCTGGTTTGCTGTAGTTGGTAGCGGGGTGAATAACTATGTTCCTGATGCGGATGGTAGATTTAGCGCTACTGGTAAGCCTGCACTCTTTCTGCTTGCGCTAGATAAGCCTTCTGGCGCAGCGTGGTCATTGGGTAATAACTACTACAAGGTTTCCGTCCCCACGGATTCCAGTTTGATTTCAAGCAATGCCACTGGATTAGCCAACTTTAGCGCTCTATATGGTACCCAAGGCGAGATGACCGATATCTACATGGGTGACCTTCATGGCGCTCTTTGGAGACTCAAATTTGCAGGCAAGGCGCCTTCAGATTGGAATATGGATAAATTGTCGTTCTTTGATAAGGGGAGCGCCGGCAGCCCTGTTCCTTATCCGTTATACATCGCCCGTACCGGAGACGCGAGTCCTAAGGTGCAGCCTATTTTTGCAGCTCCAACTCCTTTTGCCGGTCCAATTGTCGGTGGGCTGGAGTCTTTTTATGTGGTTTTCGGAACTGGTAAATATTTGGAGTCAGGTGATAATATTTCCACAACAACCCAGTCTTTATATGCTGTCTATGACAATGGCACTACTACTGCCGATGATTCACCGGCAGGGGCGAGTGTTATTACCGGCCGAGGGCGCCTGCAAGCAGGTACAGTAAACACTACCACCAAGGCCATTGCGGTAAGCGCCTTCAAGTGGGGGCGCCCGGCGACCAATGCCGATACAACTAGCCGAGCTGGTTGGTATTTTGATTTGCCAGTGTCTGGAGAAAGAATCGATCAAGCTGCACTTGATCTAGGAACATTGTCGGCTGCTGTCAACTCTAAGATCCCCGGCTCTACTACTTCGGGGGCGGGTTCTTGCTCTAACACTCTGGGTAGTGGCAACCAATATTTCTTGAGTATTAACAGTGGGTCGGGGTCCTATGTTCCCTCTAGCCTCGGTTTACTTGGCCCCCCAGTGCTTCTATCGAGCGATTCAGAGACGGTGGTTACTCCTTCCGATAGCACCGGGCGGCGCGTTCGCACGACAACATTGCGTCGCTTTACTCAAGCGCAGAGCGGCATTGATACGAGCGCGCCTCCAGTTACGACAAAAGAAACTATTGGACGCTTAAATTGGCGGCAAATTTTTAATTATCAAGATATGAAGAATGCGCCATGAATAGAGTAAAAAAATATTCCGCAGGGTTCACGTTAATTGAACTCATGATTGTTGTAGCAATCATTGGCATACTAGCTGCTGTTGCTTATCCTGCTTACACTGACTCTGTCCTCAAGGGCCGTAGAGCACAGGGCAGGACTGCCGTGGCGCAGTTAATTCAGCAACAAGAGCGCTACGCCACTCAGCAGAATTGCTACCTCGGGTTCACCACGAATTCTTCGACGGGCGCCGCGACTGCCACCTCCCCCGGCTCAGCTTGTGGGGGAGTTACCGCAACGTCTGTGCCGTTTAAGACCTTTTCGGGTGATACGTTGGCAAATTCTCATTACATATTAAGTTCAGATACTTGTCCTGCCGGTTCTAGTACCCTTTCCATTGGCGATTGCGTTAGAGTGATAGCGACACCAGTGAAGGCCGATCCCCAGGTGGGGGCGTTGCAGATGACGACTACCGGTACGAAATCGTGCACGGGTACGGCTGCAGCAACGGACCCGAAACTATGTTGGCCATGATTATGAAAAATCGTAATGCTGGTTTTACCCTTATTGAACTTATTGTCACAATAGCTATCGCAGCAGTTTTGGCAGCGCTTGCTGTGCCTAGTTTTGTTCAATATCAGCGTAATTCAGAGCTTACCTCGCTAACCAATTCGTTATTGGCCGCGGTGAATGCCGCGAAAGGTGAGGCCATGAAGACAGGTAGGAATGCGTTTGTTGTTCCCAAGGGAACTGGCTGGAATAGTGGTTGGATCGTTTACGTGGATACGAATCGTGATAATGCTTACACTGAGGGGACTGACATAGCCGTTCAAACTCAAGACGCGCTCAAGAGTTATTTCAGCATCACCGGTAACAATATTGCCGCAGGTTCGACCCCTTATATTAAATTTGATAACTCGGGCTATTCCGTGGACAACAGCGCTGCCCCTGTGGCACTTAGTTTGACCATCGCTAGGACGGACGCACCTAGTACCAGTGCGCTGGAGGAAACCCGGCGTGTGGTAGTGGCCCGTACGGGCCGGGTGAGGGCGTGCAAACCGAGTGCCGATACAAGCTGCACCAGTTCAGCGACGCAATAAACAATCCGAGGAGCACCGCACGTATTTAGGCTATCGCGTTCCCTGAAATTTTGGGCGATACGTTCAATGTTGAGTGTTTTTAAATTGTTTGAGCGGTCCGCCTTGAGCTGCAGCTTCAACCGCAACTTGCAGCTGATGCAGGTCAATATCCAAACGAAAAACTGTCTTGAAATCAGGCACCCCCTGCCTCAAGTTCAGTGCAATTCGGAGGACATAGACCATGCGTCTCGACAAATTCACCACCAAATTCCAGGAAGCCCTGAGCGATGCACAGAGCATTGCACTAGGCAATGACCACGCTTACATCGAGCCGGTACATGTGCTGCAGGCCATGCTGCAACAGGACGATGGCCCGAAGGCGCTGCTGCAGCGTGCGGGCGCCAACGTACCCGGCCTGTTGGCGGGGGCCGAGGTGGCGGTTAAGCGCCTGCCCCAGGTGCAAGGCAACGACCAGGTACAAGGTGGCCCCGAGCTGGGGCGTGTGCTCCAGGCCACCGAGAAAGAGGCCATCAAGCGCGGTGACCAGTTCATCGCCAGCGAGCTGTTTTTGCTAGCCGTGATCGACAGCAAGGGCGAAGCCGCCAAGATCGCCAAGGACAACGGCCTCACGCGCAAGAGCCTGGAGGCCGCCATCGAGGCCGTGCGCGGCGGTCAGAAGATGGACAGCGCAGAGGCCGAAGGCCAGCGTGGTGCTCTGGCCAAGTACTGCCTGGATCTCACCGAGCGCGCTCGCCTTGGCAAGCTGGACCCCGTGATTGGCCGCGACGACGAAATCCGCCGTGCCATCCAGGTGCTGCAGCGCCGCACCAAAAACAACCCTGTGCTGATCGGCGAGCCCGGCGTGGGCAAGACCGCCATCGTAGAAGGCCTGGCCCAGCGCATTGTGGCGGGCGAAGTACCCGAGAGCCTCAAGGGCAAGCGCGTGCTCAGCCTCGACATGGCCGCGCTGCTTGCGGGTGCCAAGTTCCGGGGCGAGTTTGAAGAGCGCCTGAAAAGCGTGCTCAACGAACTGGCCAAGGACGAAGGCCAGACCATCGTCTTTATCGACGAGCTGCACACCATGGTAGGCGCGGGCAAGGGCGAGGGCGCGATGGACGCGGGCAACATGCTCAAGCCCGCGCTGGCGCGTGGTGAGCTGCACTGCGTGGGGGCCACCACACTCGACGAATACCGCAAGTACATCGAAAAGGATGCAGCACTGGAGCGGCGCTTCCAGAAGATCCTGGTCGGCGAGCCCACCGTGGAGGCGACCATTGCTATCCTCCGCGGCTTACAGGAGAAGTATGAGGTCCATCACGGCGTGGACATTACCGACCCAGCGATCGTCGCTGCGGCCGAGCTGAGCAATCGCTACATCACGGACCGCTTCCTGCCTGACAAGGCGATCGACTTGATCGATGAGGCCGCGTCCAAGATCAAGATCGAGATGGACTCCAAGCCTGAGGTGATGGATAAGCTCGACCGCCGCCTGATTCAGCTGCAGATCGAGCGCGAAGCGGTGCGCCGCGAGAAGGACGAGTCCTCACAAAAACGCTTTGCGCTCATCGAGGAAGAGATCACCAAGCTGCAAAAGGAAATCGCCGACTACGACGAGATCTGGCAGTCTGAAAAGGCCCAGGCGCAAGGTAGCGCTCATGTGCGCGAGGCCATCGACAAGCTCAAGTTTCAGATCGAGGAATTCACTCGCAAAGGCGACTTCAACAAGGTGGCCGAGTTGCAATACGGCAAGCTGCCTGAGTTGGAAAAGCAGCTGAAGGAAGCCCAAGCGCAAGAGGCTGGCAAGGACGGCGCGCCCGCCACGCGCCGCCTGCTGCGCACGCAGGTGGGCGCTGAGGAAATCGCTGAAGTGGTGAGCCGCGCTACGGGCATTCCCGTGGCCAAGATGATGCAGGGCGAAAAAGACAAGCTCCTGCAGATGGAGTCCAAGCTGCACGAGCGTGTGGTGGGCCAGCAAGAGGCGATTGCCGCAGTGGCCAATGCGATTCGTCGTTCGCGCTCGGGGCTGAGTGACCCCAATCGGCCCACTGGATCGTTCCTGTTCCTCGGCCCCACGGGCGTGGGCAAGACCGAGCTGTGCAAGGCGCTCGCGGGCTTCCTGTTTGATAGCGAAGACCACCTGATCCGCGTCGACATGAGCGAGTTCATGGAGAAACACTCGGTGGCCCGTCTGATCGGTGCGCCGCCCGGCTATGTGGGCTACGAGGAGGGTGGCTACCTGACCGAGGCCGTGCGCCGCAAGCCCTACAGCGTGCTGCTGCTCGACGAGGTGGAGAAGGCCCACCCCGACGTCTTCAACGTGTTGCTGCAGGTGCTGGACGACGGCCGCCTAACCGACGGCCAGGGCCGCACCGTGGACTTTAAGAACACGGTGATCGTGATGACGAGCAACATCGGCTCGCATCTGATCCAGGCCATGGTGGGGCAGGATTCGGAAGACATCAAGGAAGCCGTCTGGGGTGAACTCAAGAACCACTTCCGGCCTGAGTTCCTGAATCGCATTGATGAGACCGTGGTGTTCCATGCGCTGGATGCCCAGCACATTGCCTCGATCGCCAAGATCCAGCTGCAGCTGTTGCAATCCCGGTTGGCGAAGATGGATTTGGAGTTGCAGGTGTCCGACGCTGCCTTGGCAGAATTGGCCAAGGTGGGGTTCGACCCCGTGTTTGGCGCACGGCCGCTCAAGCGGGCGATTCAGCAGCGCATAGAGAATCCGCTGTCCAAGCTGTTGCTGGAAGGGCGATTCCCACCCAAGAGTGTGATTCCGGTCACCGTCAACCCTGTTCTGGAGCCTGGCGTGTTCCAGTTCGGAGTCGCCCCGCAAGAGTGATGTGGGCTCGGGAAGCGGTTGCGGTGTGATTCAGCACCGCAATCTGCATCCCAAGTTGTGAAGGAGAGGTGTCGTTTGAATGATTTTGTTGCGGGTGTCGTGAGCTTTCTGTTGCGTCTGGTCGTCATTGCCATGGGCTTGGTCCTGTTTGCCAGCCTTTTGGTCGCAGCCATGTTGCTTGCGCTGGTGTGGGTGCTGCGTGCAGGCTGGGCGCGCCTGACAGGACGACCGGTGACGCCGTGGGTGATGGGTGTGGACCCACGCACAGGCTTCAGCACGGTCTTTCGGTCTACGCAGCGGTGGTCTGCTGGCCGCCGAGGCAATAGTGCGCCTGAAGGCGCCAGTGAAGACGCCGCCGCATCGCGCCGTGGCGGCATCCTGCCGGGGGCGGCACAGGTCACTGACGTAGAAGCACGCGAAGTGCGTTGACGTGGCAGTGGCGGCCGCTGCACTTTGGCTGCCACCAACCCCATTGCATGAGAGCCCCGTGGTACGAGCGTAAGCCTACGGGCGTCAACCCTAGGGCGCCTGCCTTTTTGTGACGCGCCCATCGGGGGTGTCTCCTATCATCCGTCCATGACACCAGCCGATATCCGCGCACATTTCGATCTTCAGTTCCAGGCCAGCCGTGCGCACGTGGACGTGCCGCTGCTCGTGCGGCGAGAGCGTTTGCTGCGCTTGCGCAAGTTGCTCGATGAGAATGGGCCTGTGCTGGCGGCGGCCGTGCAGGCCGACTTTGGCATGCGGTCACCCCGCCTCACGGAGGTGGCAGACTTCTTGGTGCTGCGCACCTTGCTGTCGCACACGCTGCGCCACTTGGCAAAGTGGGTCAAGCCCCGAAAGGTGCATACGCCGATTCACCTTCAGCCGGCCCACGCCTTCATCCAGCGCCAGCCCATGGGGGTGGTGGGGGTGATTGCACCGTGGAATTACCCGGTGCAACTGGCCCTGGCACCTGCCATCACCGCGCTGGCTGCGGGCAACCGCGTGATGCTCAAGCCCAGCGAGTTGACGCCCCATACCTCGGCCCAATTGGCGCTACTGGTGGCGCAGTTCTTTGCCCCCGACGAATTCTGTGTGGTGCAGGGAGACGCCAACCTGTCCGCATTCTTTGCCTCGTTGCCTTTCGATCATCTGGTGTTCACAGGCTCCACGGCGGTGGGCCGCAAGGTGGCGCAGGCGGCAGCGCAGAACCTGACACCGACCACGCTGGAGCTGGGCGGCAAGTCGCCCTGCATCATCGACGGCCATTGCGACATGGCGGACGCGGCCGTCAAGATTGCGCACGGCAAACTGCTCAATGCGGGGCAAACCTGTATTGCCCCCGACTACGTGCTGCTGCCGCGCGGCCGTGAGGGCGAATTTGCGCAGGCTTACCGGGCCGCAGTGGCGCGCCTGTTCCCCACCATCGAGGGCAACGCCGACTACGCCTCCATCATCACGCCCCGCCACCATGCCCGTTTGCGCACGATGCTGCAGCAGGCGCAAACACAAGGGGCAGAGGTGCACACGATCGACCCTACCGACGGCAAACCTGTGGTGCCCACCGTGGGAACGCTGGGCGACGGTGCAAGCCGCCAGATGCTGCCCACGCTGGTGTTTGGTGCCACCTCGCAAATGCAGCTCATGCAGGAGGAAATTTTTGGTCCCATCCTGCCCGTGATCTTGTACGAGCGGCTGGACGATGCCATTGCCCACATCAACAGCGGGCCCCGCCCGTTGGCGCTTTATTGGTTTGGCCAGAGCGAGGCCGTGCGCGACGACGTGTTGCGCCGCACCGTCAGCGGCGGGGTGACGGTGAACGACACGCTGATGCACATTGCGCACGACAACCTGCCGTTTGGCGGTGTGGGCGACAGTGGCTGGGGCGCTTACCACGGCGAGCAGGGGTTCCTGCGCTTCTGCCACCAGAAGTCGGTGCTGGTGCAGTCGCGCTGGGCCATGGGCTCGCTGTTCTATCCGCCCTATGGGGCCAAGTTCGACCAGGTCATGGGGCTGCTGCGCCGCTGGTTGTAGTGCTTTGTGTGAGTTGCCCGGGTGCTGTCTGACCGTCTTCCGGTTCGTCGTCCACCCTGGCAGCAGGCAGCGGCGGTTGGGTGATGAGCTGCACCATCGCATCGCGCAGCTGGCCGGTGGACACCGGCTTGTGCAGTAGCAACGCGGAGGTGGACTGCGCGTCGCGCAGGCGCTGGGGCGAGGTGTCACCCGTCATGATGATCGCGGGCACGTTGGTTCCCAGGTAGGCTCGCAGCGCCTGCAGTACCTGTTTGCCGGTTTCTTCATGGCGCAGACGGAAGTCGGTGATGATGATGTCGGGCGTCACGTCCTCCAGGACTTCCAGGGCGTCTGCGCTGGATTCTGCCGTCATGCACTGGCAGCCCCAGCTTTGCAGCAATGACTGCATGCCCAGGCGCACGGCCTCGTCATCGTCGATGGCCAGCACCTTCAGGCCTACCAGGCTGCGGCCGTCCTGGGGTGTGGTGGCATCGTCCTCCAGCGCTCCCTGCCAGCGGTCAAGCCACAGCCTGAAGACAGACCCCTTGCCAGGCTGCGAGCGCAACTCCACGGAGGTCCGCATTTCACGCGCCAGGCGCTGCACGATGGCCAGGCCCAGGCCCAGGCCTTTGCGGCGGTCACGCTCCGGGTTGCCCAGCTGGTGGAACTCCTTGAAGATGTGTTCCCACTGGTGCTCGGGGATACCCGCCCCGGTGTCCCACACCTCCAGCGCCAGCCGTTTTCCACGCGTGCGGCAGGCAATCAGTACACCGCCCTGAGCGGTGTAGCGCAGGGCGTTGGAGATGAAGTTGTGCATCACCAGGCCGACCAGGGAGCGGTCGGCAAACGCGGCGGCAGAGGTCTCGCGGGTGCGGTACACCAGGCCGGCCGTGTCGGCCTGCACGCCAAACTCCTGCTCCAGCGCGGTGAGCAGGGGCTGCACCGCAAACGCGGCTGGCCGCACCTTGACCACGCCGGCCTCCAGCCGGGAGTAGTCGAGCAGGGTGGTGAGCATCTCGGCCGCAGCGCCAGATGCGGCATGTGCGTGTTTCAGCACGGTGCGCTGGTGGTCATTGAGCGGGCTGCGGTGCAGCGATTCCAGAAACAGACCCATGGCATGCAAGGGCTGGCGCAGGTCATGGCTGGCAGCCGCCAGAAAGCGGGATTTGTCCCGGTCGGCCTGCTCGGCGGCCTCCTGTGCCGCCAGGGCCCGCTGCGATTCGGCCCGCAGCTGGCTGACCAAGCGTTCGTTTTCCAGCTTGAGCGCAATGCTGCGCCTTGTGGCACGGTCGGCCGTGCGTGCCTGCAGGCAGGTCAGCGCGTAATACACCCCGGTCAGGAACAGCGCAGGCCACATCACGGGCCCACCCGCCAGCGCCACTGACAGCATCACGCCGCCGATGGCGCTGGTGAGGTAGGTGACGTAGGCCCGGTACAGCGGCGCGCCAAGCCCGAGCGCTCCCGATGAGACGGTGCTGATGATGCCGATGGCGTAGATGACGCTGTCGGAGTTGCCCCAGTACAGCACCACATAGCCCAGGCTGCCCCAGCTCAGGCCCATGGCCGCCATGCAGGCGATGAGCTTGCGCGCGGCCTGCGGCGCCGGGTCCACAAACGGTGCAATGCTGCGCAGCGCGAGGTACACCCCGGCCACCACCAGCGTGTGCGAGACCAGCCATACGGTGATGGCCTGCGTGTCTGCCACGCGGGCCATGACCCAGAGCGTGCCCAGGGCCGTGGCCAGCGATGCCAGCAGCGTCATCGGAAAGTTCTGTCGCAGCAGGGCTACCTGTTCGCGCAGGACCTCGTCGCGCTCCCACACCGGCCAGCCCCAGCGTGTGGGTGGTATCACCGGTTCGAGGGGCAGCGGACTGGTTTCAGAGGGGGTCATGAAGCTGCGGGGTGGACAGGCCCAGGCGCTGGGCCGCCAGCAGCGCAGCGCTGCGGCTGTTGACGCCCAGCTGCGCAAAGATGGCCGCCACATGCACACGCACCGTGTTCTCGCTCAGCCCCAGGTCGCGGGCGATCACCTTGTTGGGCCTGCCCGTGCACAGCAGCGACAGCACATCCAGCTGCCGCGCCGTGAGGGATGGCGTGTCGGGCCCCCGCACCGTGGCGCTGTTGCCGCTGTTGATCGGAAAACACGGCTGGCCTGACAGCGCGCAGCTGATGGCCTCCAGGATGTCCTCGGCGCTGGCGGACTTGGGCAAAAAACCATCGGCCCCGCGCGCGCGCGCTTCGTGGATGGCATCGGGTGCCACGCTGGCCGACACCAGAACGATGCGCGCCCGGGGGCACGCCTGTCGCAGCAGTCGCAGGCCGTCCAGCCCGCTCATGCCGGGCAACTGGATGTCCAGCAGGACCAGGTCGATCTCCGCCTGCTGCAGTGCGCAGGCATCGGCGATCGATCCGGCCTCGGCAATGCTGCCCACGCTGGGGTGGTCCTGCACGATCAGGCGTAGCCCCGTGCGGAACAGGGTGTGGTCATCCACAAGCAAAAGACGGGCAGTCATACAGGCAAGTATTGCGCACAACCGGGTGTTGCGGGCTAGTCCATTTGTGCGATGGACGCACGGATGTGCACTTTCTAGACTTTCCGTCAAGCATTGAAAAGCACTTTGGGTGCGCACCAATGCGCAAACCTTCGTAACCACACTCCGTTTTCAAAGGGTTCCCATGACGATCAATGCACACACCCATGGCGCCAGCACCTCCGAAGCAGGCCTGCACCACAGCGAACGACGACCCGCGGCCAGCCCCGGAGCAGCCCATGCGGGCACGGGCCTGGGGGGCAACAGCGTGGCGCTCATCATGCAGGAACATTGCCCCGATATGCTGGCGGCAGCCGGCGTGGTGATCGAGCACCTGGACGCCCAGGCTGGCACCTGGCAGTTCTCGGCCGACGCTGGGCAGACCTGGCGCGGCATCCGCACCGACCTGATCAACCGGCCGGGCAACCTGGGCCTGGCACTGGACCGCGACGCGCGCCTGCGGGTGCTGCCCTTTGGCGGCCACCGGGTGACGGGGGCGCGGGTGGCGTTCCATACGGTGCAGCGCAGCCATGGCCAGGGCAACGGCAGCTACCGTGCGTATGCCAGCGAAGACCGCGATGGCGGTTCGCGCACCGTCACCCTGGTGCTCAGCCTCGCGGCCATCAACGGCGCCCCACCGGCAGTGCATGTGCCCCGCCCCCGCAACAAGCGCGCGATGGTGCAGCGCGCAGCGGCAGCGGCCACTGCGGCTGCGGGCAGCGCCTTGTCGGGCGCCATGGTCATGGCCTGAGGGTCGGCTGCGGGCCCCTGCGCATGCGGGGCGTGTGGGGCGAAAAGCGAGGCAGGGAGGCGTGACCGACAGGGCTGCGCTACCCGCCTGTCAGGGTGGAAAAACCGTTTGCGGCGACAATGCCGGTCCTTTTGTTTTTTCATTCCCCGTTTTCGTTCGGTTTTTTCATGTCAAGTATCCAGGTTCGTCCCGCTACGCTTCGCGATGCCAAAGCAATCGCCCAGATCCACACTGTCTCTGCCCAAGAGGCTTACAAAGGACTGGTGCCAGACGAGCAGTTGAAATCCATGTCGGTCGAAAAGCGCCAGGCCTACTGGCGCGAGGCCATTGAATATTGCGAGCCCCAGGTCCAGGTGGCGGTCGATGGCGAGAAGATCGTCGGCTTTGTCGGCTACGACCGCTCGCGCGATGAAAAGTCCCGTCCCACCACTGGTGAAATCTGGGCCATCTACGCGGCCCCCACCCATTGGAACCAGGGCGTAGGTCTGGCCCTGTGGGACGCCGCCCGTGACGGCCTGCAAGAAGAAGGCTGCACCAACGTCACCGCCTGGGTGCCGCTGCGCAATGAGCGCGCGCTGCGCTTTCATGAGCTGGCCGGCTTCAAGCGCGAGCTGTCCACCGCCAAGACCGCCGTGATCGGCGGCGTGAAGATCGAAGAAGTGCGCCTGAAGCGCCCGATCAACGCATAAAGTGCGACGACACCCCCCTGCGTCGCTGCGCTCGTTCCCTCCGCTCTGGCTTCGCTGCGCTGCGCGGGCAGGGGGACGATGCCTTCGCTGCGGGGCGTCCCTTGCTCGGCATGCCCGGCCTGCCGCGCGCCTGTTTCCCATACTACGGACTGTGCGCGGCACTGTCAGACTCTGATGCCAACAAATCCTTCCACCATCCACTGGACCCACCAGGGCCAGCCCCAGCAAGCCCTATGGCGCTCCGAGAGTGGCGCCTCAGCGCCGCGCCGGGTAGAGGGGGCTGACGACACGTTGGCCGCCGACACGGCTTACCGCATGGCCTGTGAGGGGACGGGGTTGCTGTGGCAGGGTGATTTCCAGAACGCGCGGCACCTGCTGCAAGCTCTGATGCGCCGGGCCGACAAGAAGCCCCGCAAGGCGGCTGCAAAAGCGTCCCAGAAACTGGCGGCGGCCACGGCGGCCGAAGCGTTTCACCTGCACCGCCAGGCACAAGCGCAGCGCGCGCGGGTGCTGGCATCGGTGCTGATTCCGCTGGAGGGGGACTACAGCATTGCGCTGCGTCGCGCGCCCGACTGGCGCCAGGCCTGCACAGAGGCCTGGGGGCCTGCGACCGGCGAGCGCTCTGTGGCCACGCTGCGCGAGCTGCTGGGGCTGGTGGGCGCGCATGAGTGGCGCAAGAAAGGGGTCGAAATCCCTGCGCTGGGTGCCCCGCCGCTCAACCGCATTCACCCGCACTATGGTGTGTTCTCGCCGGTGCGTGGCGAATACGTGGGGCTGGTGGCAGCAGCACCTTTGCCCAGCAAGGCCCTGGCGTTTGATATTGGCGTGGGCACGGGGGTGTTGTCGGCCGTGCTGGCACGCCGTGGCGTGCAGCGCGTGGTGGCCACCGACCAGGACCCCCGGGCACTGGCCTGTGCGCGCGAGAACCTGCAGCGCCTGCAGCTGCTCGACCGTGTCGAGTTGCAGCAAGCGGACCTGTTTCCACCGGGCCGGGCGCCGCTGGTGTTGTGCAACCCCCCCTGGGTGCCTGCGCGCGCCAACTCGCCCATCGAACACGCCGTGTACGACGAAGGCAGCCGCATGCTCAAGGGCTTTCTGGCGGGTTTGTCGGCACACCTGGAGCCCGGCGGCGAGGGCTGGCTGATCCTGTCGGACCTGGCCGAGCACCTGGGCCTGCGCCCGCGCGAACATCTGCTGGCCTGGATTGCCGAGGCGGGCCTGGTGGTGCGTGGCCGCCACGACGTCAAGCCGGTGCATGCCAAGGCTGCCGACGCGCAGGATGCGCTGCACGCTGCGCGTGCGGCCGAGGTCACGTCTCTGTGGCGGCTTGCTGCGGCCTGAACCCGCACAGACCGGCTCAATCCAGCAGCGCAGGCTGCGTAGTGGCAAAGTTTGCAGCCACCGGGCTGGCTGGCAGTAGCTGGTCCAGCCGCTCACGCAGGCTGGCGGCACGCTCGGCGCCTGCAGCGAGTGCCACTTCTTCAAACATGGCTTCGCCCACGTCCAGCATGCTGGTGCGGTCCTTGGCGGCGCGCAGCGCCTCGCGGAAATGCTGTGCCAGCACGGGGTCGCGGCGCGCAAACAGGCGCTCGCAGGTGTCAAACAGGTACATGCGCGCACCGGCCAGCGACCGCAGGGACTCACCCGGTGCCGGGCGCTCGATGGAGGGGGCGGTGGGCTCCGGCGTGGGCGGCAGGTCTGCCGGACCGGTCAGGTAGCCCTGGCGCATCAGGTTCTCGACAATCTGCGCGCCAATGCCGTTGTACATGGCTTGCAGGTCTGACAGCGGTTTGCCGTCGGCCAGCAGGAGCAGGGAGCGTTCGCGCAGGCTCAGGGTGCGCACACCAGGCGAGAGTTCCAGGCGGGCTTTGTCGGTTTTTTGCAGCAGCATGGGGTGTCTCCGTGGCGGTCGGTCTCTGGAGCGACGATTCCACCAGCCGGGCGTGACGCCGTGATGACCCCTTGGGATGCCCTGCATCACAATCGTGGGCTGGCTGGCGCTGCCTCAAGCTCCGCATGCCTGCGCAATTGCTCCTTATTTGATAGCTGCTTGGGCATATTGCACTAGCGCTTGGTGCTGTTTTTGTTTGATTTTTTCTGCTGAGTGCCTGTGGAGGCTCTTTTTTCGGAGAGGGCTCATCGAGCCAGCAGTCCCCCTGAGATGACCTTGCTGCTCGCCCCGATGGAGGGGCTTCTGGATTTTGTGCTGCGCGATGTGCTGACCCGCGTGGGCGGCGTGGACCGCTGCGTGTCGGAGTTCATCCGCATCACCGGCACCCTGCTGCCCGACAAGGTGTTCCTGCGCTACGTGCCCGAGCTGCGCAACGGCAGCCGTACCTTGGCCGGGGTGCCCGTGCGGGCCCAGTTGCTGGGCTCCGACCCGGTCAGCATGGCCGAGAACGCGGCGCGCCTGGCGGCGCTGGGCCCCGAGGGGATCGACCTGAACTTCGGCTGCCCCGCCAAGGTGGTCAACCGCCACGGCGGTGGCGCGGCGCTGCTGCAGGAGCCTGAGCGCATTGCGGCGGTGGTGGCTGCGGTGCGCCGCGCCGTGCCGGCGCACCTGCCGGTGTCGGCCAAGATGCGCCTGGGGTTCAACGACATCCACCTGATGCGTGAATGTGCCCAGGCGATGCAGGCAGGGGGCGCTGCCGAGCTGGTGGTGCACGCGCGCACCAAGGCCGACGGCTACCGCCCACCGGCCTACTGGGAGCACATCCCCACCATCCGCGCGGCGGTCTCCATCCCGGTGGTGGCCAATGGCGAGATCTGGACGGTGGACGACGCGCAGCGCTGCCGTGAGGTGTCGGGCTGCGACGCGCTGATGCTGGGCCGAGGCATCGTGGCGGATCCCGGTCTTGCACGCGCCATTCGCGCCGCCGATGCTGGGCGGCCGGACACGGACACCGTGGTGTGGGCCGATCTCGTGCCACACCTGGCCGCCTTCTGGCAGCTGGTGTGCGACGACCTGGAGCCTCGCCAGCGCGCGGGGCGCCTCAAGCAATGGCTTAACCTGCTGCGCCGCCGGTTTGCCGAGGCCGAGGTGGCATACCAGCATGTGCGCACCATGACGGACCAGCGGGCGATCACCGTGTGGGTGGCAGACTTGCAGGCGCAAGCCCAGAGCGCCCGCGGCGCTTAGGACAGGGTCTCAGGCCGCTGCTACAGCAGGTGGTCGGGCGCCAGGGGGCCCAGCAGCTGCAGCATCAGCCGCAGCGGGGCACTGGCGTCGGGCTCGGTCGTGGCGTCTGGCAGCCCGCTGCCCTCGGGGGCGCGCCAGCGCAGGCCCTGGTCGGTGGCCTGCACCTGCCACGCGGATTCTTTCAGCGCCGTGTCGATCTGAGTGAGGGCGCGGCGAGACAGCTCCGTGCTGCGGATCAGCAGCGCCACCTCGGTGTTCTGCCGCTGCGAGCGCATGTCCAGGTTCATCGACCCCACTGCCAGCAGTCGGCCGTCCACGATCATCAGCTTGGAGTGCAGCATGGCGCGCGAGCTGCCTTGCGAACCCACGGCACCCGCGCCGCCGCCCATGCTGCCCGATACGCCCAGCGCTCCCCGCAGCACCCCTGGCAGTTCGCTGTGCATCTCGTACAGCTCCACCCCCATGGCAAGCAGCTGCGGCCGGTGGCGGGCATAGCCGGCATGCGCAATGGGCGCGTCGTTGGAGGCCAGCGAATTGGTCAGCACCCGCACCCGCACGCCGCGCGCCCTCGCCGCCGCAAAGGCGGCCTCCATGTCCGGCCCCGGCACAAAGTAGGGCGAGATGATGAGCAGGTCACGCCGCGCTTGGCCCATGAGCTGCAACAGCCCGTCCACCACGGTGTCGGTTTGGGCCTCGGTGGCTTCGGGGCTTGCGCGGGGGCTGTCGGGTGGCGCGCCGTTGGAAGATGCGGTGGCGCTATCGGCCGTCGGCAGCACGCGGGGTGGGGGGGCTGCCGCGCTGTCGGCCGCCGGTATCGTGCGGGAGCCCGAGACCAAGGCGGCAGCAGCGGCCTTGGGGCTGTGGGTCGCCCCTGCGGCGGCGCTGGCGCCTGGGCCCGGCTGCGGTGCCGCCAAGGCCAGAGCAGCCCCATTGCCCATCCCTGCGCTGTCGGCCGGGATCTTGGCAGGCTGGTCCACCAGCACGGCCGCCGCAGCCCAGACGAAGGGCGTGCGCTCCAGGTCCATGGGCTCGTAGTTCCAGATGCGTGCCCGCTGCGCAGCGGTGGTGCCTGGCCCCATGTCGGGCGGCAGGCGGTCTGGGGCGGTGGTGCCACCCTGGCCTGCGACACGGCGTCTTCGCCCTTCGTCAGCCACACGGATGCTGTCGCGCAGGTGGTCAAGCTCGCCCTGTGTGATGAGCGACTGCACCGGGTAGGCGCGTTCGTTGTTCCAGTAGCTGTCAAAGCTGCGCGACAGGTCCCGCACGATGGGGCCTGCAGCCAGCACGTCCAGGTCCACAAAGTTGCCCGAGTCGGCATTGCCGAAATAGGCGTCACCCAGGTTGCGGCCCCCGGTCACAGCCATGGCGTTGTCGGCAACGAACAGCTTGTTGTGCATGCGCTGCTGCACGCGCGAGAAGTCGCCCAGCAGGCCCAGCATGCGACCAATGGGAGACCCCCTTGCGCCCGTGAGGGGGTTGAACATGCGCATCTCGATGTTGGGCACAAACGCCAGCCGCATCACCTGCGCATCACGCCCGGTGCTGTGGAAGTCGTCCAGCAGCACGCGCACCCGCACGCCACGCTGGGCTGCTGCCATCACGCTGAGCAGCAGGCGTTCGCTGCTGGCGTCTGCGTGGATCGCGTAGTACTGCAGGTCCAGGGTTTTCTGTGCGGCGTCCACCAGTGCCAGGCGGCTGCTGTAGGCGGCTTGCGGGCCGCTGAGCAGCGCAAACCCCGAAGCGTGCCGCGCCCCTTCGGCGGCCCTGCGTGCTGCTACGAGCTGGCCCAGGGGGGTATCGCCAGGGGCCGCCCAGGCTGCCGACACCGGGCGGTCCACATCCTTGGGCAGACCCGCGCAACCGGCGAGGGCCATGGCAACCACCACCAGCGCCATGCCCAGCCAGCCGGGGCGGGCTCTCAGGGGCAGGGTCAAGGACAAGGAGGGCAAAGACAACATGGCGCGATTGTGACCGTGGAGCCGCTGGGGCGCAGGGCTCAGGTATAGCCGTGCGCCGGCCCAGGCGATGTCAGACGGGGCGCCAAGGCGACGACTGGGCCCTGTAGCAGGCGCGAAGCCTGGCCCGGGCCGCCGCAGGTTGGGCTGGTTACCAGCTCACTTCGCGGTCGGGCGTGGCGCTGATCTTGTGGATGCTCAGGTCGGCACCGTCAAACTCTTCTTCCTGTGTCAGGCGGATACCCACCGTCTGCTTGAGGATGCCGTACACCACCACGCCGCCAACCAGGGCCCAGAGCACGCCCAGGCCGGTACCGATGAGCTGGGCCGACAGGCTGACCCCGCCCAGCC